>NZ_LWEZ01001838.1:0-586 GCF_001634945.1 Alcanivorax sp. HI0044 | reverse complement strand
GGTTGAAGCTTTCCACGATAAGAGCGGCTTCGGTGCTGCCTTCCTGGGTGCCGGGCACTTTGCGCACCAGGCCGCTGACGGTGGCCACGCGGGGCTGTTGCGGGTAGCGGATGCCGTTGTCGTAGGCGGTCAGCAGGTCGTCGCTTTGCGGGCCGCGAATCAGCAGGCGCCGGTCGCTGTTGCACAGGGTGAAGGTGTCACGGTGTTGTCCGGGCTTGCCACGGGTGATGGCGCCACGCAGGGTTTCGCTGTCCGTCATTACCTCGGTGAGTGGCAGGGTGACATCGGCAAAGCCGTGTTTTTTGCGCTTCAGCGTGATGGCGTCGGACTGATAGAAGAGGCCGCCGTCGGCCAGGATCTGACTGATGATCTGGTATTCATGGTCTGCTTTCAGGTTGTCGGGGAGGTAGTACAGGCGAAAGGGCATGGTATCGGTGTCTTCATCCAGGCGAATCAGACGCTTGGCGACAAGTTGGGCGCCGGGTGTGCCGGTCTCTATCTGGTTGTCCAGCAGGGCGACGGTGAGCACGGCATTATCCGGCAGTTCGCTGTCCTGTGAACGTGTAGCGGTGCCACTGATATGGGC
>NZ_LWEZ01001837.1:0-755 GCF_001634945.1 Alcanivorax sp. HI0044 | reverse complement strand
CTTTGGCATGAAAATGCCGGCCAGTACAAAGCCGGCAATGGCGACCAGAAAGGTTGGCAGCGCCATGGTGATGAGTTGTGCTATTTCTCCACCCATTGAAACTCCTTTTACTTGGGGGTTGGAACAAAAATCCGGGTCAGGAAAATCTTGAGGAGGCTGCGTACAGCACGCCAGCGATTGACCAGAAGCGATAGAAAGATCAGCGCGCAGCCTGCCAGTTGCAGCTGTGTCATCTGTTCACCGAACCAAGCGGCGGCCATCAGTGCCGTCCACATGGGTTCCAACACCATAATGACAACGCCATGGCTGTGCAGTGACAGGCTTTGCGCATAGGTTTGTACCAGAAAACGCAGGGCAGTGCCTACCGTGGCACTGAGCACCACCCACAGTACCAGTAGTGGTGTGGCGTTGGCCGCGACACTTTGCCAGGGTTCAAAAATGGCAGACAGCACCCCGGTCAGTACGCCCACCACGGCGAGCACTATGGTGGTTAGCGCCAGGGCCGGGACGCGAGGGTGTTCAATGGATTCACCATTCGTTCCCCGCGTAGAGAGGGGGTTGGCGGCGCGGGTGTTGAGATTGAAATAAAGCGCAAAAATGGTGGCAGCGGCCACAAAGAATAACTGCCCGGCCTCCAGATGCAGTTCCTGATCCAAAGACAGCAGGGCCAGCCCTGCGGCAGCCACTGGCAGTGCGAGCCAGGTACTGCCAGGCACCGGTTCGGCAAAAATCAGCCGGCCTAGCACTGGCACCAG
>NZ_LWEZ01001836.1:0-16069 GCF_001634945.1 Alcanivorax sp. HI0044 | reverse complement strand
ACTCGGTCATACTCTCGCTATTGGCTGACATCTGGGCAGTAGGATCCCCGCCTGGGCAACAGCAATCGCCCAGGCGGGTAGATCATGTTCCAGTACCCGACTAAAACAGTCAAGAATTATCCACGGCCGCCTTGCCTGCCACAGCCTTGCCTTCAGGCTCCGACTTGGCGGCTTTACTGGCGTCCGGGGCAGGCAAATTGCGGCGCTCATCATCCAGCCGTACCAACTTGCCATTCACCCGCGCGCCCATGACCATTTCGATCATCCGGTAATACACGTTGCCTTCCACGGATGCCTTTTCGGCCAGCTCCAGGTTTTCGGTGGCGTGCACATCCCCTTCCACGCGACCGTTGATCACCACCTGGGCGACCTGAATCTCACCTTTCACCACGCCGCTTTCGCCGATCACCAGGCGGCCGCCATCCTTGCCCACGCTGACGTTGCCTTCCACGGTGCCCTGGATATGCAGCCCCCCGGAGAATTCGATATCGCCACGAACGGTTGCGCTGGGCGCGATCAGGGTGTGGTTACGGTAATCCTGGGACGATGCCCCTGTCGTTGCTGCGGTTTTCTTGTCTCGGCCTAGCACACGTCTCTCCTACTGCCATTTTATGGTTTTCTGTGTCTGGTAACGGTTTCTGCCGCCGCTCTCAGCATCCACATCCACCGCCTGTATCACCACCCCTTCGGGCACCTTAAAGCGGCCATTCAGCTCCTGAAAGTAGCGAAACCGGAAGCGTGTCTCACTGCCGTCCTCAAGCCAGCTGCGTCCGTTGAGCGAAAACGCCTCACCGTCTTTCTCTCCGCGCAGGTGCAGACTGATATCCCCGGACAGATAGCCCCGGTTATCGCCGGACTGCACCAACACCACCCGATAATGGTATTCGTCAGTGTCGTTATCCTGCTGCACGGTCATTTTTTCGATCTGCAGGCCACCTTCGGTGCCAGCCGGTGCCATGACATTCTTATAGAACAGCACCGCCTCTTCGAGCTCGGCCACCTGATCCTGCAATGCCTTGATCTCCCGGCGCACCTCTTCGCGAGCCTCCAGGGTCAGTTCGGAATCCGCTCTGAACACCGCCAGTTCATTACGCGCAGTCTCCAGCTCTGCATCCAGGGTCTTGACCTCACCACGCAGTCGGCGATTGGATTCCGAGGCATCCAGGGCACCGCCAGCACCCAGCCAGCCGCCCAGCAAAAACAGCAACACCGCCACGACAAGCGCAACCGACACCCACAGCCGCCGCTGCTTCTTCTGCTGAGACGGGCTGATCGGCATCAGCATCACATCATCGATGCCGGCCCGGCTTTTCGGTTTCTTCGCCATGGTTACGGGGCCAACGGGACCACAGCCAGCCCCGCCCCCTCATCCAGACCAAACATGATATTCATGGCCTGCACCGCCTGGCCCGACGCCCCTTTCACCAGGTTATCGATCACCGACAGCACCACAATCACGTTCTCACCACGGGGCTGGTGCAGCGCCAGCCGACACATGTTGGCGCCCTTCACAAAGCGCGTTTCGGGATGACTCCCCAGCGGCATCACGTCCACGAAAGGCTCATCGGCATAACGGGCCTCGAATGCGGCCTGGATCTCTTCCAGTGGCGGCGCCGACTCGGTGAGCTGGCCGTAGAGTGTGGCATGAATACCACGGATCATGGGGATAAGATGTGGAACAAATGTAGCGCTTACCGGGGCACCCGCAATATCACCCAGTCCTTGCTCAATTTCCGGCAAGTGCCGGTGACCACTGGCGCCATAGGCCTTGTAGCTTTCCCCGGCTTCCGCCAGCAACATGGGCACCTTGGCACCCTTGCCGCCGCCACTGGCACCACTGGCCGCGTTGGCAATCAGTTGGTCCGGCTTGATCCAGCCTTTTTCCAGCAATGGCAGATAGCCCAGCTGAATCGAGGTGGGATAGCAGCCGGCGCACGCCACCAGCCGGGCATCACGAATTTTCTCCCGATTCACTTCCGGCAGGCCATATACCGCATCCGCCAGCAACTCCGGGCAAGCATGGGGCTCGCCATACCATTCGCTCCAGAGCTCATGATCGCGCAGACGAAAATCCGCAGACAAGTCCACCACCCGCACCCCGGCGTCCATCAGCTCAGGCATCATGCGCATGGCCACGTTATGGGGCGTGGCGAAGAACACCACATCACAGGCCGCCAGCCGTTTTACGTCCGGCTCGCTGAACACCAGATCCGTGCGCCCGCGCAGGGACGGAAACAAATCCGCCACCGCCACACCGGCTCCACCACGGGAGGTAATCACATCCAGCTCAGCATGGGGATGATTAACCAGCAGGCGCAATAATTCGACCCCGGTATACCCGGTACCGCCAACCACACCCACTTTCAGCGGTGCACTGACTTGTGCTGGCTGAGAAGACATATCCCACTCCTGAACTGCATTAATAAAAGGAAGCCCTGCATGATAGGGTCGCCGCCCACCATCGGCAAGAACGCGCCCGCAACGGCGGGGCAAAACCGGCACCAAAGAGCGGCCCGGTAATCAGCCGGGCAGTTGTCGCTCCGGCGCTTTCACCGTCTCGGCCGCAGCGCCCTTGTCGTCGCTACGCTCCGCCGGCTTGTCCTGGGTTTTTTCCAGCGCCATGCCCTGACCATCGGAAAGCCGGTCAGCCAAAGAATCATACAGAGGGCGAGCCCAGACAACCTTGGCCACCGCCGCGGACAGCAGCGCTCCCGCCATCAGCGGCAGCAGGATATCGTGACGGTTGCCGGTCAACTCCATGACGATCACGAAGGACGTGATCGGCCGCTGTATCACCCCGGCCAGAAAAGCCGCCATGGCCACCAGCGTCAGCCCCACCAGCGACGAGCCGGGGAAGAAACCACCCACCACATTACCGATACCCGCACCGGCCGCCAGGCTGGGAGAGAACAGACCACCGGGGATGCCGGTAAAATAAGACACCAGGGTGGCCGACATCTTGGCCAGCGCGAAGGTCCAGTTACCCGGCTGCTCACCACTCAGCAAGGTAGATGCCTGCTCGTAACCACTGCCGTAGGTGGCCCCGCCCGTAATCAGCCCCAGAAACACCAACACCAGCGCGCACAGCACCACCACACGGTATGGATGCTCCCTGGCGTAGGGCGAAAGGAATTGGCTGCCCTTGATCAGCAACCGGCTAAAAAAGCCGCCCAGCAGACCACACACCAGCGCCGTCACCCCAATCGCTGCCCAGTCCCGGGTGATGTCCAGCGCCCCGTCCGGGTGCCCAAAAAAACTGTAGTGCCCCATTATCATCAACACCACCACACCGGAAAGAATGATGGCCATGATCAGGGTACCGCTGGTGCGCTGCTCAAACGAGCCGGACAACTCCTCAATGGCGAACACAATCCCTGCCAGCGGGGCATTAAACGCCGCCGACACCCCTGCCGCGCCACCCGCCACAATCAGGGAATTATCCACGTATTTCTGCTGAAGCCGCCCCACCCGGCCCACCGAATACATCATCGCCGCGCCCATGTGCACACTGGGGCCCTCGCGGCCAATACTGGCCCCGCACAGCAACCCCAGGCAGGTGAGTACAAACTTACTGAGGATCACGCGCAAGGAGAGGAAAGCAGGGCGCAGCCAGTGGTAACGCTGCTTCAGCACCACCAGCACCTGGGGAATACCACTGCCCTGGGATTCGGTGCCCAACTGACGCATCAACCAGACAATAATCACCATTCCCAGCGGAGTAATCAGCACCGGCAGGTACGGCGAATGAGCATGGATAGCGGTAAAGGTATGGGAGGCCAGTTCAGCCACCCAGGCAAACGCCACCACCAACAACCCCACCATCACCGCGCCAGTCCAGAATACCGCGCGCAGTTTCCAGTCTTGCCAGGAACCCAGCTGCCGACGGCTCAGCCGCCGGGTACGAAACAGGTAGTAACGCAACAGACGACTATGGCGTGGCCGCTTATTCACAGCGCTCCTTCTCAAGGCAGTAGCAAGTGAACCGGAAAGAAAACAGGTAAGTCTGTATAGTGTACGCCGACTGGAAATATCTCTCCAATGCAGCCACCAATAAGGGAAGCCCCATGCAGTTTGCGTTCGATTACTTTCTCTGGATCAAGGCCTTCCACTTGATCGCTGTAATTTGCTGGTTTGCCGGCATTTTCTACCTGCCCCGCCTGTTCGTATACCACGCCATGGCAGACGATCAGCCCAGCCGCGAACGCTTCAAGATCATGGAACGCAAACTCTATCGGGGCATCATGAACCCCAGCATGATTGTCACCGTAGTGCTTGGCATGTGGATGTTCATGGCAAACATGGAAGCCTACAAAGGCAACGGCTGGATGCACGCCAAACTGGCGCTGGTGTTCCTGCTGATTGGCTACCACCACGTCTGCCTGTCCTACATGAAGAAGTTCGCCGCCGACGCCAACACCAAAAGCGACAAGTTCTACCGGATCTTCAACGAGATCCCGGTTGTCCTGCTCATCGCCATTGTTATTCTGGTGATTGTTCGTCCTTTCTAATTCCGGCCAAGGCCTGACGCTCGGTGCAGACCGGCATCAGGCGTCCGGCTTCCAGCATCAGGCGTTATCAATGAAACCGAACATTCTCGTCATCGCCGGCCACGACCCTTCCGGGGGCGCCGGCATCCATGCCGACATTGAAGCCATTCAGGCCCTGGGCGGCTTCGCCTCCACCCTGATCACCGGGCTCACCGTGCAGAACAGCCAGAACGTGCGCGGCTTCCGGCTCACCGATATCGGCCTGCTGCAACAACAGGCCGACGCCCTGCTGGACGACATGGATTACCAGGCCATCAAGATCGGCATGACCGGCTCGGTGGCCATCATTGATTTCATTGTTTGCCTGCTCAAGCGTCTGCCCGGCGTTCCCGTCATTCTCGACCCGGTACTGGCCGCCGAAGCAGGCGGCAGCCTGGCGCAGGAATCCCTCGCCGAAGCCATGCTCGAAAAGCTGGCGCCACTGTGCGACGTGATGACCCCCAACCTGCCAGAAGCCCAGGCCCTGAGCGGGCAAACAAGCGTCACCGACTGCGGTCAGACACTGGTCCAGCGCAGCGGCTGCGCCACCCTGGTCACCGGCACCCACGACGACACCGATCAGGTCATCAACCACCTGTTCACCGCCGTTGGCGAAGAACAATGGCGCTGGGACCGGTTGCCACACAGCTATCACGGCTCCGGCTGCACCCTGGCCTCCTCCATTGCCTGCCTGCGCGGTCGCGGCCAGTCACTGGACAGCGCCGTGGCCAATGGCCAGGCCCACGTGGACCGCTTTCTGCGCGGCGCCTTCCAGCCCGGGCAAGGCCAATACGTGCCCAACCGCCAGGCCTGAGCGCCCCATGTCCCTCCACCGACGCCACCGGCTCCACGGCCTCTACGCGATCACCGACCCGGCACTGACCCCGGACGAGCGCCTGCTGCCTGCCGCCGAAGCCGCCCTGCGCGGCGGCGCCCGACTGCTGCAATACCGGGACAAGACCGCCAGCCCGGCCCAGCGCGAATACCGGGCCGCCCAGCTACGCGCCCTGTGCCACCAATACAGTGCCCTGTTTATTGTCAATGATGATCCGGCTCTTGCCGCCCGCGTGGACGCCGATGGAGTGCACATCGGCCAGAGCGACGGCGGCATCAAAGCCGCCCGCGAGCAGCTGGGAGGTTCACGGATTATCGGCGTCACCTGCCACGGCGATCTGGCATTGGCCGGCCAAGCCGCCGAAGCCGGCGCAGATTACCTGGCCATGGGTCGCTTCTTCACCTCGCAGACCAAACCCCAGGCGCCGCCGGCCTCACTGGCGGTGCTACGCCAGGCCTGCCAGCAGTTTCATCAACCCGTGGTAGCCATCGGCGGAGTGAATCCGGATAATGCGCCGCAACTGATCGACGCTGGCGCCGTGTCTGTGGCGGTCATTCATGCCCTGTTCGGGCACGCCGACACGGCCTCCATCGAAGCAGCAGCACGCCGCTTCAGCGCCTGTTTCCCGGCCTCCGCCGGACAGGCCATCCCAGAATAGATTCAACAGAGGACACACCATGAGCCGCAAGCACTCTGAACAGCTTTTCCGTCAGGCCCAGAAACACATTCCCGGCGGCGTGAATTCCCCGGTGCGGGCGTTCAAAAGCGTCGGCGGCACACCGGTGTTCTTCCATTCCGCCCGTGGCGCCTACCTGTTCGACGAAGACGACAATCAATACATTGATTACGTGGGCTCCTGGGGCCCCATGATCCTGGGCCATAACCACCCCCACGTGGTGGCCGCCGTGCAGGCCGCCGTACAGGAAGGACTGAGCTTCGGCGCCCCCACCGCAACGGAAGTGGCCATGGCCGACAAGGTCTGCGAACTGGTGCCCTCCATGGACATGGTGCGCATGGTCAACTCCGGCACTGAAGCCACCATGAGCGCCATCCGCCTGGCCCGCGGCTACACCGGCCGCAACAAGATCATCAAGTTTGAAGGTTGCTACCACGGGCACGTGGACAGCCTGCTGGTGAAAGCCGGCTCCGGCGCCATCGCCATTCCCGGTTCCCCCGGCGTACCGGAAGCCGTCACCGCGGACACCCTGGTGCTGAACTACAATGATGCCGCCAGCGTCACCCAGGCTTTCGAAGAACACGGCGACGACATCGCCGCCATCATCGTGGAGCCGGTGGCCGGCAACATGAACTGCGTCCCCGCCACCGAGAATTTCCTGCAGACCCTGCGCCAGCAATGTGACAACAACGGCGCGGTGCTGATTTTCGATGAAGTCATGAGCGGGTTCCGGGTAGCGCTGGGCGGCGCCCAGGGCCATTACGGCATCACCCCGGACATGACCACCCTGGGCAAGATTGTCGGGGGCGGCATGCCGGTGGGCGCCTTTGGCGGCAAGCAGGCCATCATGGAGCATCTGGCCCCGCTCGGGCCGGTCTACCAGGCCGGCACCCTGTCCGGTAACCCGGTGGCCATGGCTGCAGGCCTGGCGACGCTGAACCTGATCAGCGAGCCCGGCTTCCACGACGCGCTGACGGAAAAAACCACCCGCCTGCTGGAAGGCCTGACCGCCGCCGCCCATGCGCAAGGGGTGTCATTCACCACTGCACAGGCCGGCGCCATGTTCGGGCTGTTCTTCACCGACCAGAACCGTATCAGCAGTTTTGCGGAAGTGATGGCCTGCGACAGCGAGCGCTTCAACCGCTTCTTCCACGCCATGCTGGACCAGGGCATTTATCTGGCGCCCAGCGCGTTCGAAGCGGGGTTCGTGTCTGCGGCGCACAGTGATGAGGATATCGATGCCACCATCGCCGCCGCACGCAAGGCGTTTGCGAAGGTGTAAAGGCCTGACCAGAATCTCACCTGTAGGAGCACCTCTTGAGGTGCGAACCGTGCCGCGTAAGCAGGGATTTGTGAGCGACGCTTGCGTGAAAGCTGTATCGTTTTCCCTCGCCAAGGCTCGGGTTCGCGCCTCAAGAGGCGCTCCTACAGCGGCCCCATAAGCAAGGTCAGTCGCGCACCAAGACGGCCTGCTTGCCGCCGATGAGCTTCAGCAAATCCCCCGGCGCCATGGCGATTTCCAGCCCGCGCCGGCCGGCGCTCATGTAGATAATCTCGTGGGATGCCGCGCTGCCATCCAGATATAACGGCAACCGTTTCTTCTGCCCCAGCGGGCTAATGCCGCCCAGCACATAACCGGTTAATCGTTGCGCCTTGTCCGCCGGGCACATCTGCGCCTTCTTGCCACCGTGGGCACGGGCCAGATATTTCAGGTCCAGCTGATGGGCCACCGGCACCATGGCCACCACCGGCGCGTCATCCACCAGCGTCATCAGCGTCTTGAACACCTGCTCCACCGGCAGATCCAGAGCCTCCGCCGCTTCCAACCCGTAGCTTTGCGCTTTCGGGTCGTGTTCGTAGCTATGCAGCGTAAACGCTACCTTGCCGCGCTTGGCGGCCTGCACCGCCGGTGTCATGCCTTGCGCGACTCCGGGTCACGCAGCGTCGCCGCCCGTTCGCGAGCCGCCTTCGCTCCTGCGGCATCGCCTTGCCGGTCCCGCGCGGTGGCCACCAATTCCCATAAACCTGCCTGATACGCCGAGTGGTCCGGCGCCAGACGCAGCGCTTTCAGGGCAAAGCCTTCCGCACCTCGGGCGTCGCCTTCTGTCAGGCGCAGGTCCGCCAGCTGCTTGTACAGCCAGGAGGAATCAGGGGCAATATTAAGCGCCCGCTCCAGATACCGTTCCGCCCGGGAATTATCCCCTTGCTGGCGCGCCTGCTCGGCACTGGCCAACAGACTCAGCGCCGGAGAACCTTCCAGTTCCTGGCTGGCGGTCATCGGTTCCTGCGGTTCTTCGACCACGGGCTTCACCGCACACCCCACCATCACGGCACTGATTAGCACCAATCGAACCAGCCTTTGCATAAACAACATCCTGCCCCCTATTTCCTTGATCGCAGGTTGAATTGAGCGAGCCACCGCAAACCGCATGGCGTTTAATCAAACAGGCCCTTGAACCATCCTTTGATGCCCTTGCCGGTTTGTTTCACTGTGCCACAACCATCGCTGTCTTCGGGAATCGACGCGGCCAGCATGGGGTAGCGGCGGGCATTGCCACAACCTTCTGCACTGACGCGGCGGCCGTCTTCATTCATCCATACCCATTCCACGCTGGGCGGCGGGTTTTGTGACAGGCTGCGCTGTGGCAGCTTGCCCATCAAATTCGCCCACACCGGCAAGGCGCCGCTGGAGCCGGTAATCCCCGCGTTTTTGTTGTCGTCACGGCCCACCCAGACCACCGCCAAGTGATTGGCCGAGAACCCGGCAAACCAGGCATCGCGGAAATCATCACTGGTACCGGTCTTGCCGGCCACTTTCAGATCCGACGGCAGCGCCGCACGAGCGGCACGGGCGGTGCCTTCTTCCACGACCTGTTGCATGGCCCACTGGGTCAAGAAAGCCGGCCCGGCCTCCACCACTTCGTCGGTGCTCACCGGGTAACGGGCCAGCGGTTTGCCGTCCTTGTCCAGCACATCGGTAATGGAGCGCAGCCGGGTACTGAAGCCACCGGTGGCCAGCGGCTGATACATCATCGCCACTTCAAACGGGGTCAATTCCAAGCTTCCCAACAGAATACTCGGGTACAGCGGGATATTGCGGGTAACGCCCAGGGTCTTCATGGTGTCGGCCACCTTGTCCAGGCCCACATCCAGCCCCAACCGCGCGGTGGCCTGGTTACGGGACAGGGCCAGCACATCCACCATGGGCATGGCGCCCTTGGCCTTCTTGTCGAAGTTCTGTGGCGCCCACACGCTGCCATTGGGCAACTTCACCTGAATCGGCCCGTCTTCCACTAAAGAGGCCAACGAGTAGGTTTCCGGTTGCTCAACCGCCGACAAGATCACCGCAGGTTTGGCCAGGGAGCCCATGGGTCGCTGGGCATCCAGCGCCCGGTTGAAACCCGCCTGGCGCGAGTCCCGGTTACTCACCAGCGCCAATACATCGCCCTGGGCCGGCGCCACGACAACCACGGCACCATTGAGTTTTTTCACCTGTCTCGGATCGCGATGATTGAGATGCTCTTTCAGCGCTCCTTCCGAGGCCAGTTGCGCCAGCACATCCAGGGTGGAGTGAATATGCAGCCCTTCATCGCTGAGCACCTCCGGCGGGTAATCCCGCGCCAGCTGACGGCGCACCAGATCAATAAACGCCGGGAAGGCATACAGCGCGGATGCACCCCGCGGCACCACTTCCAGCGGCCGGGCGCTGTACTTGTTGTAGTCCGCGCTGGACAAGGCACCTTCGTCACGAGCCACTTTCAACACGGTATTGCGGCGCTCCATGGCCCGCTCCGGACGGCGGCGCGGGTCGTACCAGCTGGGGCCTTTCAGCAAGGCCACCAGCGTCGCCAGCTGATGGGGTTCCAGTTCTTCCAGCGGTCGGCCAAACAGGAACTGCGCTCCCAGGCCCATACCATGAATGGCGCGGGCGCCGTCCTGGCCGAGATAGACCTCATTCAAGTAGGCCTCGAGAATCTGGTCCTTGCTGTAATGCAGCTCCAGCAGCAAGGCCATGGGCATTTCCATCAGCTTGCGCGACAGGGTCCGGTCGGAGCTGAGCCAGAAGTTCTTCACCAGCTGCTGGGTCAGGGTACTGCCGCCCTGCACCAGGCCGCCGGCCTTGATATTGGCCAGCATGGCGCGGCTCAAGCCGCGCAGGGAAATGCCATGGTGGTCGTAGAAACTGCGGTCTTCGGTGGCGATGAGCATGTCCACCAGCAACGGCGGCACCTTATCCAGCGGCACCAGTACCCGGTCCTCAGCGTGCTGGGGGTGAATACTGCCGATCTGCAATGGCTCCAGCCGGGCCAGGCGATCGCCGCCGGCTTCCAGGCTGCGAATCAGCCCGCCGGACAGGGACAGCCGAATACGCTCGGACTGCTCGCCACCGTCGCTGTCATTGAAACCACGGGTATGAATCAGCAGGGAATTGCCCTGCACCGCGAAACTGCCCGGCGTACTGGCCCGCGCATCACGCCGGTAGCGCATCAGGTCCAGCAGCTTGAGCATGTCATCACGGGACAACACCCGGCCTTCATACAATTCCACCGGCCGGGCATAGACCCGCGCCGGCAGCTGCCAGGCATGGGAATCGAACCGCTCGCGCACCAGCGCATCCAGGTACGCCATGCCGGCGGCCCCGAGCACCAGGCACACCAGCCCGACCTTGGCAATGAATGACCAACTGAACCAGCGCCGGCGCTGGGCGGAGGGCTTCTTTTTTCTACTGGGTTGCCGCCGCGACTTTGCGGGGGACTTTTTCGCTTTTTTCGCCATGGGCCGGAGTATAGAGAAAAGTGTGGGTACTTTATGAGTGTGGGGGCAGAAATATGTTCCCGGAGGCAAAATCCCTGAGCCAAGAGGGATAACCCCGGCCCGCTGGCGTACAAATTTTGCATGCAGCGCCCGGCAGCCCATAATAGCCGCCCCTGCAATCCGGTTCGGAGCTTCCATGACAAAGCAATATGACGTTTACGCCCTCGGTAATGCCCTGGTGGACACGGAAATCGAGGTCAGCGACGCCTTCCTGCAACGCATGGAAGTGGGCAAGGGCCTGATGACACTGGTGGATGAAGCGCGCCAGGCGGAATTGATCGAAGCACTGGCCAACGAAGCCGAGCCCCGCAAACAGACCAGCGGTGGCTCCGCCTGCAACACCGTCGTCGCCACCCGCTACTTCGGCGGCAACAGTTACTACGCCTGCAAAGTAGCCGACGACGCCACCGGCGCCATCTTCGTCGATGACCTGACCGCCGCCGGCGTGGACACCAACATGAACGGCCCAAGGGAGACGGGTGTTTCCGGCAAATGCCTGGTCATGCTGACGCCGGATGCCGAGCGCACCATGAACACCTACCTGGGCATCTCCAGCCAGGTCTCCGATGCCGAACTGGACGAAGCCGCCATCGCCGCCAGCCAGTATGTTTATCTGGAAGGCTATCTGGTCAGTGGCGACAGCTCCCGGGCCGCCGCCATCAAACTCCGTCAGCTGGCCGAAAAGCACGGCGTAAAGACCTCGCTGACCTTCTCCGACCCGGCCATGGTGCAGTTTTTCAAAGACGGCCTGAATGAAATGCTCGGCGAGCGTGTGGACCTGCTGTTCTGCAACGAAGCCGAAGCCACCAGCTTCACCGACACCGATAACATGGACGCTGCCCTGGAAGCGCTCAAGCCGCGCTGCAGTTCAGCCGTGATTACTCTCGGGGCGGACGGCGCCCTGGCCTGGGACGGCAAACAGACGCACCGCATCGACCCGGTGCCGGTAAAAGCCATCGACAGTAACGGTGCCGGCGACATGTTTGCCGGCGCCTTCCTGTATGCCATTACCCACGGCCACGACTTTGCCGCTGCCGGTAAACTCGCCTCCGCCGCCGCCGCAAGGCTGGTCAGCGAATTTGGCCCGCGCCTCCCGGCACAGGTCCACCAGGAACTTCGCAACGCCGTTCTCGGCGAATAACCGCAGGGCGGCCAGTTCTTCCCGACGACACAGCATCACGGAAAACCAGGACCATGGAACACATCTGCAACGTGAACGACATCGAGCATGAAAGTGCTCGGGAATTTCAGAAAGACGGCCAGCCGATTGTCGTCGCCAGGTTCGATGGGCAGATTCACGCCTACATCAACTGGTGCCCACATCTGGGCATCGAACTGAACTTCATGCCCGATGAATTCATGGACGGCGACAGCCAGTTCATCATGTGCGCCAACCACGGCGCCCTGTTCGAAGTGGAGACCGGCAATTGCCTGTCCGGCCCCTGCAGCGGCGACAAGCTGATTCCCGTACCGCTGGAAGTCCGCGGCGAGGAAGTCTGGCTCGGCGAGGTTCCCCAACCCGCATGAAAGCGCAAAGCAGCCACCCCTTCGATTTACTGACCCCGGACTACATGCTGGATGCCGTCGATGCCGCCGGCTTTCTCAGCGATGGCCGGCTGCTGCAGCTGAACAGTTTTGAGAACCGGGTGTATCAGGTGGGCCAGGAAGACGGCCCACCGGTAATCGTGAAGTTCTACCGCCCGCACCGCTGGAGCGATGAACAAATCCTCGAAGAACATGCCTTCAGCCTGTTTCTGGCGGACCGGGACCTGCCAGTGGTCGCCCCCGTCGAAAAGAACGGCACCAGCCTGTTCCATTGCGACGACTTTGCTTTCGCCGTGTTTCGCCGCGCCGGTGGCCACGCCCCGGAGCTGGCCAACGACGATCATCTGGAGCAGTTAGGCCGCACCCTGGCTCGCTGGCATACCTGCGGCAGCGACCGTCCCTATCAGACGCGTCCGACCCTGCAGATCGTCGACGACATCCGCACCGCCAGCACCTTTCTCACTAACGATGTGGTGGACCTGAACTACCGGGGACAATATCGGGATGTGACCGGCCAGATACTGGAAAAGGTGGAGCAACAACTGGGCGAGCACAACTTTCCCTTACTGAACGTGCACGGCGACTGCCACACCGGCAATATCCTGTGGCGAGATGACAGCCCCCACTTCGTGGACCTGGACGACAGCCTGCGCGCACCCGCCATGCAGGACATCTGGATGCTGCTGTCTGGTGAACACGACGAACAGCAACACCAGCTACGGGTACTCGCCCGTGGTTATGACACCTTCCTGCCGTTCCCCTGGAACCAGACAGTCCTGATTGATCCGCTGCGCCTGCGCCGCATCATCAACTACGATGCCTGGCTGGCCAAACGCTGGGACGACCCGGCCTTCCCCCCCGCCTTCCCCTGGTTCGAATCCATGAATTACTGGGGCAACCAGGTGACCTTATTGCAACAGCAGCTGCGCAGTTTGCAGACCCCGCTGTAGGAGTTCCTCTCGAGGGACGAACCCGAGCCCAAGCGAGGGAAAAGGCAAGGCAGGGGTACCCCCCCGATCACTCTGGAGGCGCCCCGGTTCACAGCAATGACGCTACTGCCCCCTACAGGCGTTTCCCACGCTAACGCGTGGTTCGTCTCTCGAGAGGAACTCCTACAACGCAATCGGCAAGGGTTTTTCCAGTTCGAAACCCTCAGCGGATAACGCCACCTTCCACGCCAGCACTTCCACCCCTTTCTCCACCGCTTCGCGCAGCAGCTCTCCATAGCGCACATCAATTTCGTCCGCCGGGCGCGCGGCGGTGGCACCGCTGTGCTGAACGCAAAAGACCAGCACCGCGCGTTTTCCTGAGGCGACCACATCCATCAGCGTCTGCAAATGCTTCTGGCCCCGCTCGGTGACCGAATCCGGGAAGGCGATGATGCCGTCGTCCGCATCCTTTGGCCCCGGACCCAGGGTGACGTTTTTCACTTCAATAAAGGTATGCGGGTCGGCCCGCTCACCCAGCGCCAGATCAAAGCGGCTGTCCCGGTATTTCACCTCTCGCTCCACGCCACTGGCTGGATCCAGCACAGGAATCTGCCCGGCCCGCACCGCTTCTTCCACCAGCGCATTGGGGCGGGCGGTATTGACCCCGGCCCAGTGGCCGTGAGCCACCTGTAGCGCTTCCAGAGTGTGGCGATATTTGCGTTTGGGGTTGCCGCTGTCGGAAATCAACGCCTGCTGCGGCTCGCCCAGCACGCAATTTTTCATGGAGCCGGTATTCGGGCAATGCACGGTAATCTCGCTGCCATCGGCGCGGACCACATCCGCCATGAACCGTTTATAGCGACGCAATAGCGTCACCGCTTCCAGTGGGGGATCAAAGATCACAGGGACTCCAGATAGTGTTCCAGACGATGCAAGGCATCCGTCAGCCGCGCCTCACTGCAGGTATAGGCCATGCGTACAAAACGGCGGTGATCGTGGCCTTCACCGAAGTCCAGACCCGGTGTCATGGCCACCTTGGCCTTTTCCAGCAGGTCGGCACAAAAGGCAAAGCTGTCATCGGTGTAATCACTCACATCCGCATAGACATAGAAGGCACCGTCCGCCCGGGAGACCACCGGCAGTTTCAGGTGCGCCAGGCCATTGAGCAAACACTGGCGGCGCCGTGCCAATAGCTGATGACGCTGCTCCAGGATTGTCAGTGTCGGCTCCTGTAGCGCTGCCAGCGCCCCATGCTGCGCCGGGGTGGATGGCGCCAGAAACAGGTTCTGGGCCAGCCGCTCAATGGCGGGCACCAACGGTTCGGGTGCCACCAACCAGCCCAATCGCCAACCGGTCATGCAGAAATACTTGCTGAAGCTGTTGATCACCAGTACCGGGTCTGTGCCGGCCAGCACCGATGAGGCGGGCCGGGTGTAACACAGCCCCTGATAGATCTCGTCCACCAGCAGGATGCCGCCCTTGTCTACGGCACCGCGGGCCAGCTGCTGCAAGGTCTCTACCGGCAGCATATTGCCGGTGGGGTTGTCCGGGCTGGCAACCATGGCTACCCGGGTATTGGCTTGCCAGGCATCCAGAAACGCCACCGGGTCCACGTTGAAATGAGCATCTGCCTGCAGCGCCACCGGTTGCGGCTCGCCGCCGACCAAACGCACAAATTGCCGGTTACAGGGGTAACCGGGGTCCGTGAGCAGCACGCCGTCACCGGGATTGAGCAGCGCCGCCAACGCCAGCTGCAAGGCCCCGGAGGCTCCGGGCGTCACCACCACTTGGGCAGGGCTAACCTTCGCAGCGAAGCGATTCTGGTAATCCTCGGCAATGGCTTCACGCAGTGCCGGCAACCCCGCAGCAGGGGTATAGCCGGTATGCCCGTGAGCGACCGCGTCCTGTATCGCCGCCAGCACCGGCTCGGGAGTGGCAAAATCCGGCTCACCCACTTCCAGGTGAATCACATCATGGCCTTGAGCAGACAATGCCTGCGCACGCTCCAATAGCGCCATCACATGAAACGGCGGAATGCGTCGGGCGAAATCGGACAAACTGGGTGTCATGATCATGCTCCCTCGAAAATGCGTGACTTACGGTACAACAACCGCCCCGCTTCATCTGCTACCCCGGTCGGGCCCACGCAACAGGGTAAAAACACAGGAAAAGGCGACCTGTCACAAGATTCCCCTTTTCTGTTGCGCCTGCATGGCTATAATCGGCCAGATTTTCACCAACCATGGTCAGAAAATGTCCAGCGGCCCGCTGATTGGTGACAACCCTTGCCCAGACGGGGTAAGGTCGAAGATTACATTATGCCCGGGCCTGGCGATATCAGGCCGGCACCCAAGGATTGCGGGTTACCGATAGAGAGTCGCGAAGATGCTAAGGGAGTTAATCAACATGGCCACCGGCAAGAAAAAAGCCCCCAAGAAGGCGGCTAAAAAACAAACCTCCGGTTCTGCCTCCAGCAGCAATAAAGCCTCGGCATCAACAAAGGCTGCGCCCAAAAAAGCCGCGGCTAAAAAGGCAGCTCCGGCTGCAAAAAAAGCCGTAGCGAAAAAACCCGCAGCCAAAAAGACTCCGGCCAAGCCGGCAGCAAAGGCCGCCACAAAAAAAGCCCCCGCAAAAAAAGCGGTAGCCAAGAAAGCCGCCGTAAAAAAAGCACCGGCCAAGAAAGCTCCGGCGCCCAAGGCCTCCGCGAAAAAAGCCCCGGTTAAAAAGACCGCTGCCAAACCCG
>NZ_LWEZ01001835.1:0-930 GCF_001634945.1 Alcanivorax sp. HI0044 | reverse complement strand
CGTAGATCACGTCCACGCCTCTCGGGTAACGCTTTTTCAGCGCCTCTTTCAGGTCTTCGTCAGCGTAGTTGATCAGGTCATCCGCGCCGGCTTCCCTGGCCACTTCCAGTTTCTCGTCGCTGCTGGCGCAGGCGATTACGTTGGCGCCCATGGCCTTGCCAATTTCCACCGCAGCCAGCCCTACGCCGCCACTGGCGCCGAGCACCAGCAGGGTTTCCCCGGGCTGGATGTTGGCCCGTTGTTTCAGCGCGTGATAACTGGTGCCGTAGACCATGGAAAAGGCGGCGGCGGTGTGGTCATCCATGCCGTCAGGCACGGGGATCAGACGGTTCTCCGGCACCAGAATTTCTTCGGCAAAGGCACCGTAACCGGTGAGGCCCATGATCCGCTGGCCGGGTTTGAAGTTTTTCACGCCGTCGCCCACTTCCAGCACTTCGCCGGCCATTTCACCGCCCGGTGAAAACGGCAATTCCGGTTTGATCTGGTACTTGCCTTCGATAATCAGGGTGTCGGGGAAGTTCAGCCCGGCGGCTTTTACCCGCACCTTTACTTCGCCTTTGCCCGGCGCAGGGGATGCGATGTCTTCAATGACCAGCGTGTTGGCTGGGCCCAGTTCCTTGCACAGAATGGCGCGCATGTGGTGCTCTCCCGAAAATCAGAATTTTTATGTGTAGGAGACGCTAACGCCGATGGGGGCATTAGACAAATGCATGGGGCGCATTGAGAGGGATAAAGATAACTAATAGCTGCCTGGGAACCTCTGAAAAACTCCTTGCATGCTCAGCGTGGCCTGAAGCGTGCAGCTGTTGCGTCTTGTCTTGATGGTCAGGGTGGTTCCCTTTCCGAGAGGCAAGGCGCAGCAGATGTGCGCTTCAGGCCACGCCCTTCGGGTCATTCAGGCTGGCCCGCACTCGTTGTTGCGCTTTTTCG
>NZ_LWEZ01001834.1:0-647 GCF_001634945.1 Alcanivorax sp. HI0044 | reverse complement strand
GCACCTGCCTGAAGGCGAGGAAATTTCCATCTACGGCGCGGCCATGCGTTATCAGAAAGACGGCATTCCCACCGTAGTTGTCGCCGGCAAGGAATACGGCACCGGCTCCAGCCGCGACTGGGCCGCCAAGGGCACCAACCTGCTGGGCGCCAAGGCAGTGATCGCCGAGAGCTACGAACGGATTCACCGTTCCAACCTGATCGGCATGGGCGTGCTGCCGCTGCAATTCCCGGAAGGCACCGACCGCAAGACGCTGAACCTGGACGGTAGTGAAGAGGTGGACATCCCGGATCTGGACAACAATCTGAAACCGGGCGACACCGTCACCGTGGTGTTCCGCCGCGATGGCAAGGAACAAAAAGTCGATGCCATTTCCCGCCTGGATACTGCAGCGGAAGTGGAGTACTACAAAAACGGCGGCATCCTCCATTATGTGCTGCGGCAGATGATGCAGTAGACGAGAGACGCTGCACGCTTCATGCAACACGCAGCCCGCTAACAGGCAATAACGCGGGCAAACCGTGTTGCCTGCCCTAACCCAAGAGGCCGCGCCCGGAAACGGACGCGGCCTTCTGTATTTTTGTCACCCATCGTAGGTCGCATTAGCCTAAGGCGTAATCCGACATCTGGCGTGCCCCTCCCCCCCA
>NZ_LWEZ01001833.1:0-894 GCF_001634945.1 Alcanivorax sp. HI0044 | reverse complement strand
TCCTCATCCTGGCGGCCGGTATGTGGATAGTGGGGCAGCACCATGAAGACCAGGCACATGAGGAAGAAGGCGAAATAGGTGGGAATCAGCCATAGCATCAGCATGTAGAACGGCGCCCACAACCACAGGGCGCCAATAATCAAGGCGGCCACCACAATTTCACGGACGATTTCGGACACCTTCACATTGGGGAAAAGCGCCGGATTGCGCAGGAAGGTGTACAGATAAAAGTAAGGCCAGAGACCCCATAACGGCATGGTCCACAGGCTGCTGGCCATCCAGTGGTCCGGGTCGTTTTCTTCGTTGGCAAAGCGGTGGTGACGCATGTGCAGCAAGCGGAACAGTTTGCCCTTGCCGAAGGGCACGGCCACAAAGGTGGCGGCGGCCAACAGGAAATCGTTGGTTTTTGGCTTCTGCGCAGCAGCGCGGTGAATGGCTTCATGGGCCGGGGTGAACAGGGCGTAGCCGGCCACACTGTTGGCGACGACACCCAGCCACAGGGGCCAGAAGTGGTTCATGGTCAGGAACCAGCTCAAGGCGATGGTTGTTACGGCACCAACCAGGATAAGCACGGTCGGCCATGCCAGCGGCGGAGAAACTTTCAGCTGCGCAAGGGTCGGGCTGTTGGTGCTGTCAGACTTGTTCATTGCGACCGTCTCCAGTGATGCCTTTTACGCAGTGTTACCGGAAAAAGGAAAGTGGATAAGCGCGGAAGCTGACAAGGAGGGGATGATAAATGACATCGTCTTCGCGGTGGTGTTGCTCACGGTGCGAGCACGCTACTGCGGCTGATGCTATTCCCGGCGGAAACGACCGGGGCTGGTGTTGAACCAGCGCTGGAAAGCGCGGCGGAAGCTGGCTACATCGGTGTAGCCCAGATCTTCAGCCACGGCG
>NZ_LWEZ01001832.1:0-620 GCF_001634945.1 Alcanivorax sp. HI0044 | reverse complement strand
ACAAAAACAGCGGGGTCAGCAAACGGGGATGGGAAACCGGCGAAGATACAGACATGCCGGAAATAGTTCCCGCTCCTCTTCTTTCATTCCACTCTCATCATCTCATAATTAATTCACCACACAGGAGCGGCGCAGCCCCAGCTTGTGGGCCAGCTCGATGCTCACGAACATGGGACCGATCAGCAGAAACACCAGATCATCCACAAACGACGGCTTCTTGCCCTCTACCTTGTGGCCCCACACTTGTACCGCCCAGGCCAACAGCCACAGCACCGCCGCACTCCAGCCCAGCGACAGGGCGCTGCGATCCACAGCCACCACCGCGGCAATCGACAGCGCCAGCCAGGCTGCCATCAGCACGGTCATGCCTGGGGACATGCGTAAATAGAAAGGCATGCAGACAGCGGCCAGCAGGGTGCCGCCATTAACCCAGTACGCCAGGCTGCCTTCCAGCCCCAGCCAGTGCCCCAATGGGATCAGCCAGAACAGCCCCAGGGTGGACACGAAAATGGCCGGCACACAAAGGATGTGCACCCATTGATTCACTGGATTGCGGTGGCTATCGCCGTAGTCCGCCAGAAAGGTATTGAGATCACGCATGGACAGCTCTCCCGAGTTGT
>NZ_LWEZ01001831.1:0-1711 GCF_001634945.1 Alcanivorax sp. HI0044 | reverse complement strand
CAAGATGCTGGACCACTGTGCGATCTATGGCCTGATTGCGGGCACTTACACTCCCTTCCTGCTGGTCAATCTGCGCGGCCAAACCGGCTGGATTCTGTTTGCCGTGATCTGGGCGCTGGCGCTCACTGGCATCGCCCTGAAGGCCCTGTACGGGCACCGCTTCAAGCTGATGCGCGTGGGTATTTACCTGGCCATGGGCTGGCTGATTCTGGTGGCCTCCAACGACCTGACCAGCAAACTCAATGACATCGGCTTCTGGCTGATCCTGGCCGGNGGCATCACCTATACCGTGGGCGTGATCTTCTACCTGGCGGACCGCTTTATTCCCTTCAACCACGCCATCTGGCACCTGTTCGTCATGGGCGGCAGTATCTGCCATTTCTTCGCGGTCTATTACGGGGTGCTGCCTTTCACCGCGCCCATCAGCTGACTCAGCCTGCATTTTATGAACAAAATTCAAAAAAGACTTGAGGTCTACGTCTCATCAATATATTTTTTACTTAATTATATATTGTTGGACCCGTTTCATGATTGCGATTAACCCCGATACCCTGCGTGACAATGCCCTCCAAGCCAGCCAACTACTCAAGGCCCTGTCCCATCCGGACCGGCTGATGCTGCTATGCCGCCTTGCTGAAGGCGAACGCAGTGTCAGTGAACTGGAGCCCCTGGTGGGTGTTTACCAACCCTCTCTTTCCCAGCAACTGGGCATTTTGCGTCGCGAAGGGCTGGTCAGTAGTCGCCGGGAAGGCAAGCAGGTGTTCTACCAGGTGGCCAACCCGGACGCCCTGGCCGTACTGGAAGTGTTGTATCAGCGCTTCTGCGGCGACACCCCATGAGCATCGACTGGAACGCCCTCACCCCCTGGTCCTCCCTGGCCGGCGGCGCCTTGATCGGCCTGGCCGCCCTGTTGCTATTGCACACTAACGGTCGCATCGCCGGTATCAGCGGCATTGTTGGCGGCCTGTTGCGCCCGGCAACGCAGGACCGGGGCTGGCGAATTGCCTTTATCCTCGGCATGTTCATCGCCCCCACCGTCTGGGCACTGGCCGGGAACTTGTCCGCAATGGTAATCGATGCCGACCTCCCGCTTCTGATCGTGGCCGGCCTGGTGGTGGGCATAAGCACTCGCTACGGCGCCGGGTGTACCAGTGGCCACGGCGTGTGCGGCATATCGCGCCTGTCCCCCCGTTCCCTGGCAGCCACTGTCGCCTTCATGGCCAGCGGCTTCATCACCGTCTTTGTGGTTCGCCATCTGCTGGGAGGGGGATAATGCATCGCAGTCATATCACCGCTTTTGCGGCCGGCCTGATTTTTGGCCTCGGCCTGTTGCTCGCCGGCATGGCCAACCCGGCCAAGGTGCTGGCCTTTCTGGATATCACCGGTAACTGGGACCCGTCCCTGGCCCTGGTGATGGGTGGCGCTATTGCGGTATCGGCCATCGGTTTCTACCTGACCCGGCAGCGATCCGCTCCCCTGTTTGGTGACAGCTTTCAGGTGCCCACCAACCGCAAGCTGGACAAGCGTCTGGTACTCGGGGCGCTGGGCTTCGGTGTGGGCTGGGGGCTGGCCGGCTTCTGCCCGGGCCCGGCGCTGGTGGCCCTCGGCACGGGCAGTCTCAAGGCCGTGGTGTTCGTAGCTGCCATGCTCATCGGAATGATGATCTTTGAAATGTTGGAACGCAAAAAACCGGATTGATCCGTCCACTACG
>NZ_LWEZ01001830.1:0-725 GCF_001634945.1 Alcanivorax sp. HI0044 | reverse complement strand
ACGTAGCCTTGCAGCCGTTTGAGCTGGCGCTCGTTAACGATGGCCGTGTAGTCCGGGTTGTTCACCATGGTGGGGTAGGACTGCTTCACCTGGGCGGTCCAGGCGTCCACAAATTCGCGCACCCGGTTCTCCGGGCAGAGGATGTAGTCCGGGGCCACACAGGTCTGGCCGGAGTTCATGCACTTGCCGAAGGCAATTCGCTCGGCCACATCCTTCATGGGGAAGTCCTGACCGATGATGCAGGGGCTCTTGCCGCCCAGCTCCAGCGTCACCGGAGTCAGGTTGTTGGCGGCGGCACGCATGATGTGCTTGCCCACGGCGGTGGAGCCGGTGAACAGCATGTGATCAAAGGGCATTTCGGAGAAAGCCTGGGCCACATCCACTTCGCCGTTGACCACGGCCACCTGCTCTTCCGGAAACGCCTCGCTGACCAGTTTTTCCAGCAGGGCGCCGGTGCGCGGAGTGGCTTCACTCATTTTCACCATCACCCGGTTGCCGGCGGCCAGCGCGGTGAGCATGGGCACGAGGGCCAGCTGAATCGGATAGTTCCAGGGCACGATAATGCCCACCACGCCCAGCGGCTGGTATTCCACCCAGGTTTTGCCGGGCCAACTCAGGGCGCTGACACTGCGTTTTTCTGCCTTCATCCACTTGCGCAGCTTCTTGCTGTTGTACTTGAGTGCTTCCAGGCTGAGCATAATCTCAGCCAGCTTGGTTTCGTCTGC
>NZ_LWEZ01001829.1:0-1922 GCF_001634945.1 Alcanivorax sp. HI0044 | reverse complement strand
AATCCACCCCGTACTGGTAATCTTCCTCGTAGACGTCATCCCCGCGAATGTAGTCGTAATCACTGCCAGACGCCGGGGCAGCGGTGCCCGCCGCAATCATCATCCAGCCCGTGGCCAGTGCCAGCTGGCGCCATCCTGTGCTTTTCATGAAGGCCTCCTGCTCTGTGCGTCTTCACATGGGACAGGGCGGCAGCGGTGGGGTTCCTGATTCCGGGCGCTACTGGCGGGTCGATGGAGCGCATTAGGTATTGCCTATCGCTGCAATGAAAGTATCCAAATTTACCAATCGCCGCAAAAAACGCATTCTTACTTCCGACGAAACGTTAACCCAATCGTTTTACCGATAACTTAGGGAGTCTTGGAAACATGGCACTGATTAATAGCGAGATCCAACCGTTCAACGCCACCGCATTCAAGCAGGGCGAATTTGTAGAGATTTCTGACGCCGACGTAAAAGGCAAGTGGGCGATTTTCTTCTTCTATCCCGCTGACTTCACCTTCGTTTGCCCCACCGAGCTGGGCGACGTGGCTGACAAGTACGAAGAGCTGCAGCAAATGGGCGTGGAAGTGTTCTCTGTGTCCACAGACACCCACTTCACCCACAAGGCATGGCACGACACCTCCGACACCATCGGCAAGATCAACTACTACATGGTGGGCGACCAGACCGGCACCATCACCAACAACTTTGAAGTGATGCGTGAAGGCCAGGGTCTGGCAGATCGTGCGACCTTCCTGGTCGATCCGGATGGCATCATCCAGGCCATGGAAATCACCGCTGAAGGTATCGGCCGTGACGCTGACGACCTGCTGCGCAAGGTGAAAGCCGCTCAGTATGTGCGCAACCACCCCGGCGAAGTGTGCCCGGCAAAATGGAAAGAAGGCGAAGCCACTCTGGCCCCGTCTCTGGACCTGGTTGGCAAGATCTAAATAGTCGGCCGGAAGTCTGACGTCGGAAGTCTAACGCTAAAACCAGCTTGGTTTTGCGTCCGACGTCAGACCCCCGACGTCCGACTGATTAATGCTTTAGCTCCACAACCCGAATTTTCTCCGTCACTGACGACTGAATCTGGAACAAGGGAAGACTCATGCTCACGAATGAAATTTTGCAGGCTCTCAAGGGCTACGCCGCCAACATGCAGAAGAAAGTCACTTTCGTGCTGCAGGAAGGCACCCACGACAAGCGCGATGAACTGGTCAGCTTTCTCTCCGACATCGCTGGTGTCAGTGACAACCTGGCGTTCGAAGAACGCGATACGGGCGACACCCTGCGTAGCCCGATCAGCTTTCTGCTGGAAGCGGATGGAGAAGACACGGGCATCCGTTTCTCCGGTATTCCCGCAGGTCACGAATTCAATTCCCTGGTGCTGGCGTTTCTGCATGCATCCGGGACAGATATCAAGCTGGACGACAGCCTCCAGCGCATGGTCGCCAATGCCAAAGGCGACATGCATTTCGAAGTGTTTATCAGCCTGAGCTGTCATAACTGCCCGGACGTGGTTCAGGCCCTGAACCAGTTCGCCTTGTTGAACCCGAATATCACCACCGAAATGATTGATGGCGGCCTGTTTCAGGACGTGGTCAATGAGCGCGATATTCAGGGCGTGCCGAGTGTGTACCTCAACGGTGAGCTGTTCGCCAACGGCAAGGTCACCGCCGCCGAGCTTATCGACAAGCTGCTGGAGCACGACCCCGGCATCGCGCAGGCTGGCGCTGGTGAAAAACTGCCGCTGCAGGACGTCACCGTGATCGGTGGTGGCCCGGCCGGTGTGTCTGCGGCCATCTACAGCGCCCGTAAAGGCCTCAAGGTCACCCTGATCGCCGATCGCATCGGTGGCCAGGTGAAAGACACCATGGACATCGAAAACCTGATCTCCGTGAAGAAAACCACCGGCCCGGAATTGTCCGGTGCGCTGCAGGCG
>NZ_LWEZ01001828.1:0-608 GCF_001634945.1 Alcanivorax sp. HI0044 | reverse complement strand
GCAACAGCTTCCCGGATTTCACGGAAATCTGCAGCAAACTGAACATGACTCCGCAGACTCTGCGGCGCCGCCTCAAGGATGCCAACACCAGCTATCAGGAAATCAAGGATGCCATCCGCAAGGATGCGTCGGTGTATTACCTGTCCAAGCCGGATCTGAGCATCGATGAAATCGCACTACTGATGGGCTTCAGTGAAGCCAGTTCGTTCCACCGGGCCTTCAAGAAGTGGACCGGAAAAACACCGTCCAATTTCCGTCGAGAGCATTTTGGCGTCAACCTTTAACGGGGCGCCATCCTGTCTCTCTCACTGACGATCAGCCTCGAGAGCTTCCATGACAGTCAATGATGCCGACACGGCACGTCTGCTGGTTACTTGCCCGGATAAGCCGGGAATCATCAGCGCGGTGAGCACCTTCCTATACAACCACGGTGCCAACATCACCGATTTCGATCAGCATTCCAGTGATGCCCATGGCGGCACCTTCTTCCTGCGCCTGGAGTTTCAGACGCCAGAACTGGATTGTTCCCGGGAAGCGCTGCGAAACAATTTTGCCAGACGGGTGGCCGAACCCTATGGTATGCAGTGGCAAATCAGCTACGCCAGCGA
>NZ_LWEZ01001827.1:0-701 GCF_001634945.1 Alcanivorax sp. HI0044 | reverse complement strand
ACTCAATGTGGAACGGAAGATCTGCTCCTCAACTCTGCTTCTTATTAGACCTAGCGCCGAAGAACTCGGTCTATATCGACAAGTTTCTTGCTGTTACTCTTGAGCTGGTCGTACAGCTCGTTTAATAGCTCTTGAGCTTCTTCGGCCAGCACCTCTCGGTCTTCTCTCTTCCGTGTTGAAACAAGCTTCTTAATTCGGTTGGTGATAGCGCGCTTCTTACCAAGAATGCTGGCATCACTCACTTCCCAGTAAATTTCCCAATAGTCATATTGCTTATACTTCTGGGCCAGCTTAGAAATGGTGCTGCCATTCCTAAGTGCTTCGTTCATTTCATCAAGTTCGTGCTTTTTAATTGGCATGATGCCCCCAAGTTTTTGGATTTATAACAGAGTATTCGAGATTGGGGTCAAGTATTGCCCCATGCGCAGAATCAAAGAGGAGATGCAATTGCAAAAGCCAGCCCCAGGCCAGCATAAAGATAACCAGACAGGCATCCCTTCCCCCGATTCGCTTTCGCAGGCCATGCCACCCTGGCTGGCCGATTGTTATTTGTGATCCAGTTCCGAATCTACACAATCCACCCGCACAAATAAATGCACATGGGGAAAAGTCTGTTTACGGCCGGCCCTCGGCCTTGTCAGCGGCGGCGAAGTGGGCCATTTGGTCGGCGTGGGCCTTGATAAAGGCCGGGCGGGCGGTGG
>NZ_LWEZ01001826.1:0-769 GCF_001634945.1 Alcanivorax sp. HI0044 | reverse complement strand
TTCGAAGTGTCCCGCTTCGATAACTACAGCTACCTGTTCGCCGCGCCCTATTTCATCAACCTGGAACAGGATATCGTCGAATCGGAAGTGGCATTGCAAGGCCTGCGCCTGGGCATCAACGGTCGCGTCCCCGACGTGGCCCAGTCCTTTGCCACGGTGGACACCCTGATTGGCGGTGAAGGCTACAGCGAACAGGGCGAAACCCTGTCCCGCCTGGGCACCCTGCTACCCGTGGAGCAAGGCCAGGAAAACGACGAGTTCTTCCTCACCTTCGAACGCCTGGGCAGCCACACCAATGTGCACACCGACCCGCAGCCCCTGCCGCTGACACCCAACCAGTACGGCGAACAGCCCCTGCCCGGCCTGCGCAACTTTGCCGAAATCAACGCCACCATGAGCCAGCTCACCGGGGTGCCGGAAGGCTACGGCGAGGTGCCGGACACCTACCGACGCCTGCGCGCCCAATTGCCCAGCGAGGAAAATATCGAAGCCTTCCTCACGGCGCATCAAGTGGGGATTGCCCAGCTCGCCATTGAGTACTGCAACGCGTTGGTAGAAGCAGAAATCAGCAATGACACCAGCATTCAGCCTCTGTTCATAGGCATGAATTACAACCTGGGCGCCGACACCCTCAGCCAGCAGAACTGGAAAGACTGGGTCATTTCACCGTTGTTTGAACGCATGGTCGGTAATGGCCAGGCCAGCCAGCCAGACCGCAACGGGGTTGAAAGCGAGCTGGAAAACCTGCTGTTCAATACCAACCTGACCC
>NZ_LWEZ01001825.1:0-4156 GCF_001634945.1 Alcanivorax sp. HI0044 | reverse complement strand
GGCGGGGTTTTGACCAGCGTGCTGATATTCAGGAACGGGGTCGCCACCAGTGCCGTCTCGAAGTCCCAGCTGGCCCCCAGATCTGAGGATTCCATCACCACCAAACGGCTGGCCGCCCAACCACCGAAACTCACTGCCACCACAAACAATCGCATGTGGCCGTCATCGTCCAGCACCGGAACCGCATTACCCAGTTTGCGGATATGTCGCCCCCAGCCCCGGGAAATCTGCTCGCGGGTCACGGACACCGTTTCGTCGGACCAGGCGCCGGATGCGGGATCAAAGGTGGCGGAATTAATCGACACATCTGCCGCCCCCTCACGGGTGCCGGCAAACCAGAAGGCACGTAAACGGCCGTCGGGCAATTCCACCATGGACGCCGCATGCACCATGCGGGTATCCGCATCGGACGCAAACCGGGTTTGCCACTGGGAATCCGAAGGCACCGGGGCCGGCGCCACCGCCAGCAATGATGGGGCCGGCTGCCAGAGCCGTGCCGGTGTTGCCGCAAAATAACCGGCCACCAAGGCGGCGCCGACCAAAAGATGAAACGCTCGCTTAAGCATAGGGAATCGTCACAACAGGAATATGCAAATGCTTGTTATTGGGTGATTGATTGGCACAAAACACGCCGGGCGACAGTCTAGCAGCCGTTCACAAAATTGCCTGCCGTTAATGCGTATTTGCCGCACCGACTGTCAGTTAGCGCGGAGAAACCACAGGGCAAAGCGGTCAAAATGTGTTCAGGCCTATAATGATAATGTCATAATGACGTCGCGTTATAGGCCCAAATCAATTCCAAGAATAGCGAACAAGGACTCTTCGCCCCCTATGGACAGGCTTCGACCTTTTTGCCTCAGTTGGCTTCTGCTTGCACTTTCTGCATTGTTCTCTGCCTTTTCCCCGGCATGGTCTGCACCGGTATCCAGTGATATTGACCCCGATTGGACACTGGTCAGTGACCGCAATGACATCCAGGTGTACATGAAACACCGGGACGAATCCCGTTTGAAAACGTTTCGTGGCATCACCCGCTTCACCCTGAACGACGAATATTCTCTGGTCGCCCTGCTGAACGATTATCCTTCGTTCCCCAAGTGGCTTCACTTTGTCGATAGCGCAGAAGAATTCGGTCGCACCAGCCCCCTGGACCGGCAGCTGCGCTTTACCACCCAATTGCCCTGGCCACTGGCCGACCGGGAAGCGGTGCTGCGGGCCAAAGTGACACAGACCCTGAATACCGAGCCGGAATCGGTGATGATCACGCTGATTAACCAGCCCGATGCCTTGCCCCCCAACAATAATTACATCCGCTTCCCGGAAATGACCGGGCTGCTGGGCTTCACCCGGCTGGGCAACCACGAAGTGGAAATGACCTATGAACTGATCCTGGATCCAGGCGGCTACATCCCCGCCTGGATTGCCAATATTCTGCTCCGCGATGCGCCTTATTTCACACTTGAGCGCCTTCGCCGCATCGTCAACAAGCCGGAGTACCAGAACCATTATTACGACTACATTGATCTGCATGGCCCCGGCCGCCCGCAAGATGCCAGCCCGCAAGCCGCTCCATCACCTGCTCCCGCCCCGTAAAGGGGCACCATCAAAACGTAACAAAGTGCTTATCTACCTGTCATTTTCGGCCAGCCCTCCGCTACTATAGGCTTTCATCTGCGCACAATCCGGAGAGCGGCATCTGATGACAAGGCTGTTTTTCTTTCTCTATAGCTGGCTGATTTTTGTACCCCTGATGGTGACCACCACTGTGCTTGCGGGGCTGACCTGCCTACTGCTGATTCCCTTTCTACCAGCCGACAAGGTCGCCAAACTCAGCGCCATTCCCTGGGCAAAGCTCTGCCTGCTTTATAGCGGCGTGCGCGTCGATGTGCATGGGCGCCATCATCTATTGCCCGGGCAAAGCTACGTGATCGTCGCCAACCATCTTAGCCAGTTCGATATTTTTGTCCTGTATGGCTACCTGGGCGTGGATTTTCGCTGGGTGATGAAACACGAGCTGCGCAAAATCCCGGTTATTGGCATCTGCTGTGAAAAACTCGGCCATGTTTTCATCAACCGCGACAACACCGAAGCTGCCATTGCATCGCTCAATGCGGCCCGCGCACGGCTGGCCAACGGCGCCAGCGTGCTGTTCTTTCCTGAAGGCACCCGCAGTCGCGACGGGCAATTAAAACCCTTCAAGAAAGGCGCGTTCAAAATGGCCCAGGAACTGGGCATGCCGGTATTGCCGGTCACCTTGTCAGGGACCTTCGACATTTTGCCCGCCGGCACCCTGCGGCTTCACCCCGGTGCCAGCGCCCGCCTTATTCTGCACCCACCACTCAGCGTGACTGGCAACAGTGACGCTGAACTACAAAACCTGGTCCGCCAAAGCCGGGAAGCGATCGCAACCCCGCTGAGTGACAGCTGCCCCCAACCATCGCTGTAACCAAGGCTAGACCGCAGCGACAGCCCACCGCGTCGCCAATGCCACGACACCAGCACCTTGTCTGACAAGATTGGCCCATTCTGCAGTGACAAAGTGTCTACACTCGGTCGCCAACTTAAGTTGAAAGTTAAAAGTTCAAAGTTGAACGTGCGGGCAGGTCAGTACCAACCGAACGGATCGACGGCCGCGAAAAGCCGCGACGGCCTGCTACCTGACATGGCGACGCGGGCCCTGACAACCTCTCTCGCGCGTTTAAACTTTGAACTTTCAACTTGCCACACGCTTATACATGCCCTCTCCTGCGGGAGCGGATACAGGAGCCATCATGAAGAATTTCAAAGATAAAGTTGCCGTCATCACCGGTGCCGGCTCCGGCATCGGCCGTGCCCTGGCCATGGAACTGGCCGCCTCTGGCGCAAAATTGGCTATCTCGGACATTAACGAAGCCGGCCTGAAAGAAACCGCCAACAACCTGAACCTCGGCGAAGACCGCCTGATGACCAAGATTCTCGACGTGGCCGACCGCCAGGCGTTCTACGATTTCGCCGATGATGTGGTCAACCATTTTGGCCAGGCCAACATGATCTTCAACAACGCCGGTGTAGCGCTGGGCGCTACCGTGGAAGACATGAACTACGACGACTTCGAGTGGTTGATGAACATCAACTTCTGGGGCGTGGTTTACGGCACCAAAGCGTTTCTGCCCTACCTGAAGCAGGCCGGTGAAGGGCATATCATCAACATCTCCTCCATCTTTGGCCTGGTTGGCATCCCCACCCAGTCAGCCTACAACGCGGCCAAGTTCGCGGTGCGCGGTTTCACGGAATCCCTGCGCATCGAGCTGGAAATGGAAGGCAGCCCGGTATCCTGCACCTCCATTCACCCGGGCGGCATCAAGACCAACATTGCCAAGGCCGCGCGCATGAGCGATGGCGTTGAGCGCATCACCGGTGCCAGCAAGGAGCAATCCATCCAGGATTTCGAGAAAATGTTCCGCACAACGCCGGAAGAAGCCGCCAGCACCATCCTCAAGGGTGTCCGCGCCAACAAGCGTCGTGTTCTGATTGGCTCAGATGCGGTTGCCGTCGACACCATGCAACGCCTGTTGCCCACCAGCTACCAGAAGCTGGTCGCTATGGGCCAGAAGTACATGAGCAAGAAGTAACAGCCAGGGAGTCACGCTTTTCCCTTGCCAGAAAAAGCCTTTGATGGTGCCATGGCCACTCACTCACAGGAGTAGCCATGACACCCTCAGAGGTTCCTTTCTCCCAGGCGGCCGAAAACAACAAAGGCCCCATCCTTCAGGTTTTGCAACAACACTGTCAGGCCCCCGGCACCTTGCTGGAAATCGGCGCCGGCACCGGGCAACACGCCGCCTGGCTGTCCGCACAGCTGCCCCATCTGCAATGGCAACCCTCTGACGTACCCGACAACCTGCCCGCTATTCACCATTGGTTGAGCCAAACACCAAACCCGGCCAAGCCGCCCCTGGCGCTGGATGTCACCGGCGAGTGGCCCGCTGGCCCGTTTGATTATCTATTCACCGCCAACACCTTCCACATCATGGCGCAACCGCTGGTCGCCCACTGCATCGCCGAAGGCTGCCAACGACTCAGCACAACAGGATTATTCTTGGTCTACGGCCCCTTCAACTACGACGGGCAGTTCACCAGTGATTCAAACCGGCAGTTTGAAGACTGGCTAAAAGCT
>NZ_LWEZ01001824.1:0-857 GCF_001634945.1 Alcanivorax sp. HI0044 | reverse complement strand
ATTGCTGGCATTTTCTTACCCGCACACCACTGATACTGGACGACGCTTTTAACCGCCGGCTCGGCCATGCCCTGTTTGCCGTGTTGACCGAACAGCAGCAATCCGGTCAGCCGTCGCTGTCGTACCCGGTGGTCCGTTACCTGAACGGGCTGTTCAACTGGGAAGGGCAGCGGCGCTGGCTGAATGAGGATTTTGGTGAAGACACCTGCGATTCACTCTTTCGTATCCTCGACGATACCCCGCTGAACCAGGACGCCATCAAGGCCGTTCGCGGTGGCCAGGGAGTGTTCGCACAGAAGAAGAAACCCCCACCAGTGGCGCCGGAGGAAGTGATCATGGGCGGTTATTTGCTGCGCATGCTGGCCTTTGCCATGGACATGTTTCTGGTGGTGGTCGGCGCTATTTTTGTGGCCGAGGTGCTGCACCGTTTCGGCAGCAGCAGTGACGAAAGCGGCGCACCACTCGCCATAATACTGGCCGTACCTCTCTATTTGTTGATGGCGCTGATCATGGAATCCAGCCCGATGCAATCCACACCAGGGAAACAATTGCTGGGCATGCGTGTTACCAATCGGCGATTACAGCGATTGCATCCATTACACAATGCCGGGCGCATCATTGTATTTTGCCTGACCGGTATTTTGTGGAAGGTGATTTTTATTGTGAATGCCTTTATGAAAGGACATCTGCTGCACGACCGCATCAGCCGCAGCTATGTGATTCAGTATCGCAAGTCGGAATAGGGCAGGGGAAAGCTCCCCGCCCGGCAAGGAAAGACAACAAGAAGGGCGCCGGGTTAGCAAGGCGCTAACCCGGCAAGCCGGGCCTACTTGGTCAGGTCCCGTTCATAGCTCAAT
>NZ_LWEZ01001823.1:0-915 GCF_001634945.1 Alcanivorax sp. HI0044 | reverse complement strand
CTTTTTCCTGTGATTCAGATTTTGGCACCTGCAGGAGCGGCGCTCCTACAGCTCAATTATCGACGTTGCTCCAGCAACCGCTTGGTCATTAATAACGCTGCGATCACCCGCGCCTCGGTCACATCGTCCCGTTCTATCAAACGATCCAGCTCTGACAGTTTCCAGGTGAGCACTTCCAGCTCTTCCGGTTCATCGCCGGGCAGGGATTCTTCGTAGAGATCTTCAGCCAGCACCACCTTGATGCGGTGGCCCATATAACCCGGCGACAGGGTCATGTCCTTCATTAGCGTGAGACGGCGAGCGCCGTAACCCGCCTCTTCCTTCAACTCCCGGTTGGCCGCGTCGCGCCAGTCTTCACCGTGTTCGTAAGCTCCCTTGGGCAGGGTCAACTCATAACTCTCTGTCCCCGCGCCATATTCCCGAATCATCACCACGGTGTCGTCATCCAGCAACGGCACCATCATCACCGCCGCAATCGGCGGCGTACGCAGGCGCTCGTAGGTGCGCTCCACGCCGTTGGAAAAGCGCAGGTGAAGTTCTTCGATCCCGAACAGGCGGCTCTTTGCTATCAGCCGGGTGTCGAGAATCTCCGGTTTCTCATCCATAATTACCTCTGAGCCCGCTATTGCAGGCAAGACTAACCCGAACACGCAGGAAATTCATGATTGACTGGCAATCCGTCGACACTGTGCTGCTGGATATGGACGGCACCCTGCTGGACCTGCACTTTGACAACTGGTTCTGGCAACAACACGTGCCCGACTGCTACGCCCGGCAACTGGGTCTGGAGCAGGCCGAGGCCAACCGCATCATCCACGACTGGATCACCAGCCACCAAGGCACCCTGAACTGGTACTGCCTGGATTTCTGGACCGCCGAGCTGGGTCTGGAAATTGCCGGCTTGAAAAGAGCCGC
>NZ_LWEZ01001822.1:0-1336 GCF_001634945.1 Alcanivorax sp. HI0044 | reverse complement strand
AGGGCCGTGCCCAGCCGGATCAGGGTGGCCCCTTCTTCAATGGCCACCGCATAGTCCGCGCTCATACCCATGGAGAGCGTATCGAGGGCGGGCATTGTATTGCGCAATTGTGACAGTGTCATGGCGAGCTGTCGGAAGGCGGCACGATTACCGTCATCATTGTCCGCCCGGGGAATCGCCATCAGCCCGCGCAATCGCAGGTTGGGCAAGGCCTCTATCTGTTCCGCCAGCTCGGCCACGCCCGCCAGCGGCACCCCGCTCTTGCTGGCCTCATCATCCACATTCACCTGTATACACACATTCAGCGGTGGCAGATCCGGCCCGCGCTGTTCGCTCAGGCGACGGGCCACCTTGAAGCGATCCACTGAATGGACCCAATCAAAGTGGGCGGCGATATCACGGGTCTTGTTGGACTGAATCGGCCCGATGAAGTGCCACACCAGCCCCCGCCCCTGCAGCGCAACAATCTTGTCCAATGCCTCCTGCAGGTAGTTTTCCCCGAAATGGCGCTGCCCCTGGTCTGCCAGTTGGGCCAGTTCGTCTGCGGTGCGGGTCTTGCTGACCGCCAGAAGCTGCACACTGTGCGGATCGCGGCCTGCGCGCGCGCATAGTGCATTTATTTGCTCATCAATGTGCAGCAGTGGTGATTTGACGTCAGTCATTATTGAACGGCTCAAGAGGTCGGGTTACTTTAGGCATGCGACGAATTTCTGAGTAAGCCGAGATCCGGCTGCCTACATAATAACAAAAGGGTGCTTATGGGCGTCCTTTCCAATACCTGACAACGCAAGTATAAATCATGGATATTACCGAGCTGCTCGCTTTCAGCGCCAAAAACGGCGCCTCTGACCTTCACTTGTCCGCCGGCCTGCCCCCGATGATCCGGGTGGATGGCGACGTGCGCCGCATCAACCTGCCGGCCATGGAGCACAAGGAAGTCCATTCATTGATCTATGACATCATGAATGACAAGCAGCGCAAGGATTTCGAGGAATTCTACGAAACCGATTTCTCCTTCGAGGTACCCGGCGTGGCCCGTTTCCGGGTGAACGCCTTTAACCACAACCGTGGTGCCGGTGCGGTATTCCGGACCATTCCCTCGAAAGTGCTGACCATGGAAGACCTGGGCATGGGCAAGGTGTTCCAGAAGATCTCCGAAATGCCCCGGGGCATTGTGCTGGTCACCGGGCCCACCGGTTCCGGTAAGTCCACCACCCTGGCGGCGATGATCGATTACATCAACGATTCCCGCTACGAGCACATCCTCACCATCGAGGATCCCATCGAATTCGTGCACGAATCGAAAAAGTGCCTGGTCAACCAGCGGGAAGTGCAC
>NZ_LWEZ01001821.1:0-802 GCF_001634945.1 Alcanivorax sp. HI0044 | reverse complement strand
AAGGCACAGCTGGTGGAGCTGGCGCGTTTGCGTTCGGAAAATGCCAAAGCCACGCTGGTGCAGCAGTTCCAGATTGAGCAGTCCCGGGTGTACCTGAAAGAATCCAAAGTGGACGGCGCCGTGACCGGGCTGACCCTGACGCTGGAAAAATAATCGGTGGCATTGATCTGGGAAACGCAACAGGACGGCGTGCGCTACGAGGTGAGGCGCGCGGGGCAGACTTTGCGGCTGTATGCCAACGGCGTTCAGCATTCAGAGTTTCACCCCAAACGTTTGCTCACTGGCAGCGTGTGGGATTTGCTGTGGTTGCCGGCTTTGCTGCACGAACCGGCCCGGTTCCGCCGGGTGTTGGTGTTGGGGCTGGGGGGCGGTTCGCTGATTCCCCCTATCCGCAAACTGCTGGATCCGGATGTATTGATGGCGGTAGAGCTGGACGGAGCGCACTTGCAGGTAGCTCGCGAAGTATTCGGCATCGAGGCGTTCGGGGTGGAGACCTGGCAGGGGGATGCCCAGCAGTGGTTGCGTGATTATCAGGGGGAACCGTTCGACCTGATTATCGAAGACCTGTTTGCGCCCAGAAATGAACAAGTCAGCCGGGCGGTGCCAGCAGATGCCGACTGGCTTGCCTGCCTGCGCGATAACCTGTCGGCGCATGGCTCCTTGATCATGAACTTTGGCGATTGGCAGGAATACCGCGACAGCCCGGCCTCGGGCCGCCGCGCCATGAAAAGTTTCAGCAGCCGTTTCCGCTTGTCATGCAGCGATTGCCATAACGCGGTGATCGCGTTTACCCGCCAGTCGG
>NZ_LWEZ01001820.1:0-793 GCF_001634945.1 Alcanivorax sp. HI0044 | reverse complement strand
ACCGTGGAAGGGCGCGATATGGCGCCGACGGTATCGCCGGCGGGGCACCCCCGTGGCACCACCGTGACCATGCGTGACCTGTTTTTTAATACCCCGGCCCGACGCCGGTTCCTGCGCACCGAAAAAACCGAATTCAATCATCTCGAAGAAGTGTTTCGGCGCATTGCCCTGAGTGAATTCAATACCGCGTTTCGTCTCACCCATAACCAGAAAGTGATTCACCAGTTGCCCGCCGGGCTGGATGACACCCTGCGGGCGGCGCGGGTGGCCAAGCTGTGTGGCAAGGGTTTCATGGAGCAGGCGGTGGCCGTGGACGTGGAGCGCGATGGCTTGCGTCTGCACGGCTGGATGGGCCTGCCCACGTTTTCCCGCTCCCAGGCGGACCTGCAATATTTCTATGTGAATGGCCGGGTGATTCGCGACAAGGTGGTCAGCCATGCGGTGCGCCAGGCGTATGCGGATGTGCTCTACCACGGCCGCCACCCGGCCTATGTACTGTTTCTGGAGCTGGACCCGGCCATGGTGGATGTGAACGTTCACCCCACCAAACACGAAGTGCGTTTCCGCGAACAACGGATGGTACATGGTTTTCTGTATAGCTCATTGCATCGCGCCATTGCCGGGGTACGTCCGGGGCAGGAGCTGGCCGGTTCCGTGGTCGATGAAGGGGCGCCAGCCGCCGGCATGGATACAGCCATGGCGCCCAGTCAGGGCAATATGTCGCTGTCTGCGCCAGCGGGTGCGGGGATGTCTTCCCTGTCTAGCCCGGCCGGCCACGCCTACCCGCCCGGCG
>NZ_LWEZ01001819.1:0-1294 GCF_001634945.1 Alcanivorax sp. HI0044 | reverse complement strand
GATGCGTCGTCGTCAGGTGGCTGTCAGGCAGTCTGTCTGATGAGTATGCCATCAACATCCGCTCTTGCCATGACGACTTGGAGCGAATGTACCTGTTCAGGGGTCAGGTCGCGGTCGGTAACGGTCAGCCTGGGTTGGTCGAATCGCCTTGTTGGCTCAGCGACCAGTAGCGGAACACAGCAATATTGACCAGCGCGCTGAGCAGTGAAACGGGCAGGGCCGCCAGTAACGAGGCCGCGGCGGCATGGCTGACCACGCCAAGAATGGCACTGGCCACCAGGCTGCTCATCATCAGGTACGCGAGAAATACCAGCACCAGCACCAGTAACAGCGGCCATTGCTGGGCCTGGGTCATCTGGAAAGAATGGCGCAGGGCGTCGACAGGATTTTGCTGCTTGAGTATCACCAGCAGAGGGGCGAAACACAGGCGAGTGTAGACCCACACCGCCGGGAAAAACAGGGCCATCCAGCCTAAAGACACACCAATGGCCATCAGCGCATAGGTGAGCAGCAAGGGTGGGTAAACCAGTAGTGCCGGGGCGATACAGGCCAGCAGGCCGCGGGGTTTGCCGTTGCTGCTGGCGGACAGTTGCACATACAGCGCACCTTCCGCCAGTGGGCGCACCAGTAAAATAATGGCCAGGCTGATGCCGCTGAATTGCAGGGCGGCCCCTTCGGTTTCTGGTAGCACGAACGACGGGCCGAAGATCCACTGGGTGGCTTCAGTGATCAGGGCAAAGGGGGCGGTGACCAGAAACAGCGGGCCAAGGTGCCGCCACCAGAAAATGAAAATTTCGCGAAAACGGTGTCCGATCATGGTGGGCCATCAATTCAGTTGACGGCGCAACCATACGACAGCGCTGCGTCCATTGCCAGAACGCAGCGCCATGCCAAGGTTACCACCAGTATTTCCCCCAGTTTTCCGGGTTGGCCCAGAAGCGCGGGTTATTCCATTTGCGTTCGAAATTGTAGTTATCCAGGTCGTAGCTGTAGATGTTCAGTTCACGACCGTCTTCAGCAAAATGCCCCTGTTCGCGACAGCCCAGTGCCAGAAACCCGTTAGCCGGCCAGCGCAATTTCTGCGGTGCCAGGGTGGGTTGGTACACGGCCACCATGGAGTCGGTGTGCAGGTTGCGGAGCAATCCCAACAGTGCCTCGCCATCATGCTGGGGCATGTATTCCAGCTGATCCGCCACGATAGCGATATCCACCCGGTTGATGTCATCCAGGGAGGGGAACGGGTTCTGTTCCTGGATTTCCACCAGCGTGCAGTTGTGGTCTTTGCACCACTGGG
>NZ_LWEZ01001818.1:0-881 GCF_001634945.1 Alcanivorax sp. HI0044 | reverse complement strand
GGCAATGACCACGGACACCTTGATCTCGGAGGTGGAAATCATCTCGATGTTCACCCCTTCAGTGGCCAGGGCTTCGAACATCTTGGACGCCACGCCCGCGTGAGAGCGCATGCCCACACCCACCAGGGAGACCTTGGCGATCTTGTCGTCACCGATGATTTCCGGGTTGCCCAGCTCTTCGGAGGCGTTACGCAGGGCTTCCTGGGCACGGGCGAAATCGTTGCGGTGCACGGTGAAGGTGAAGTCGGCAGCGCCGTCCTTACCCACGTTCTGCACGATCATGTCCACTTCGATGTTCTCTGCGCTTACCGGGCCGAGGATCTTGTAGGCAATACCCGGGGTGTCCGGGGCGCCACGCACGATGATCTTGGCTTCATCACGGGTAAAGGCAATTCCGGAGATTACCGGCTTTTCCATATCAACCTCGTCTTCGACGGTAATAAGTGTCCCAGGGCCATCCTGGAAACTGGACAAAACACGCAGCGGCACATTGTATTTGCCGGCGAATTCCACAGAGCGGATCTGCAGGACCTTGGAGCCCTGGCTGGCCATTTCCAGCATTTCCTCGAAAGTAATGCTGTCCAGACGGCGGGCGTTATCCACTACTCGCGGGTCAGTGGTGTAAACACCATCCACATCCGTATAGATCTGGCACTCGTCCGCTTTCAGCGCAGCAGCCAAAGCCACAGCGGTGGTATCAGAGCCACCACGGCCCAGCGTGGTAATGTTGCCGTCACCATCGACGCCCTGGAAACCGGCCACGACCACCACACTGCCACCATCAAGATCGGCGCGAACTTTCTTGTCGTCGATTTCTTCGATGCGGGCTTTGGAGTAGGTGTTGTCCGTACGCAGGGGAATCTGGCTACCTGTATAGGAGC
>NZ_LWEZ01001817.1:0-1085 GCF_001634945.1 Alcanivorax sp. HI0044 | reverse complement strand
TGCCAACCCGATCACCCCGTTGCCACACCCCAGATCTACCACCCGTGAGCCCGCTGGCAACGACTGCGGCAGGTGATCCAGGAAGAAGCGCGCGCCAATATCCAGCTGCTGCTGGGCGAATACGCCGGCATGCACGTTTAATTGCCAGTCCCCTGCTTTGATCTTGCTGGGGAAATCGGTGTCAGCCAGAACCTGCCCCGGGGTCTGTGCACTGAACAAACGGGCTTTCTTCCAGCCGTACTCGGCACGACCGTTACCCAGATAACGTTGCAGCAATGACACCAGCTGCCGGGGCAAGTGCTTGTCCATGCCTGCCAACCACACAGGAACGCCCTGCGGAAGATGCCGGCTGAGCCAGTGCAACTGGCACTCCAGCAGCGCAACGGACTTGGGGACACGCATAATGACCTGATCCGGGGCCTGTCCCGGCGGATCGAAGGGCCACAAAAACGGCATTGCCAGTGTCAGGCCATTATCCTCGGCATTGGCCAGAGTGGCGGCCTGGCTCATAAAGGAATCGCCGCTGCTTTCCACGCACGCACACCCCGCCGGGGTCGCTTGCTGTAACGCCAATGCCAATGCGCCCTGCTGATCATTCAGCACCAGGGTTCTTGCGCCGGCCTTTGCGGCTTCATCTGCTTTCGATACAGGCAGGCCGCGTTCTGCCAACGTATTGAGCAGGTACAGATCCGCATTATCCCAGGCCTGTAAGGTCTCATTGCGCCGGCGCGGCCAGCGCTGCAATGCAAGCTGGCCCCAGGGGTGAAGGAAAGCTGTCATTCGGGTCCTTTCATAGAGAAATACATGGGCGAAATACCTGCGGGCGCGCATTTTGCCCGCTGATCGCCGGATTGGCCAGAAACTGCTCAACCACGCATGCCTGCCGCATTTAGGTATGGCATTTTCTGAATTGGCTGCTAGAATGCGCAGCCATCGGAGTATAGCTCAGCTTGGTAGAGTACTACGTTCGGGACGTAGGGGTCGCAGGTTCGAATCCTGCTACTCCGACCAGATAAGCCCCTGAAATAAGGGGGCAGCAAAAAGGCCGCGAAAGCGGCCTTTTTCGTTTCAGGTCCATTCAGGGC
>NZ_LWEZ01001816.1:0-1169 GCF_001634945.1 Alcanivorax sp. HI0044 | reverse complement strand
GCGTAGCTTGCCGATACCTTTGGCACCGGTCAGCAACAGCGCATGGGGCAGCCGCCCCTGGGCGTGCTGGTCAAGCAACTGCGCCATGACCTCGCCATGCCAGGGACACGGTGCCTGAACTTTTGCGCCGGTTACGGCCATGCCAGCATCTCCTCGACTATCGCGCCCAGCTGCTGCTGTACCGACCCCAAAGGCTGCCCCGCATCCACGGTGCGGAACCGGCCAGGCTCCTGGGCTGCACGGGCCAGATAACACTGGCGGATACGTTCAAAAAAAGCCCGGTCTTCCTGTTCGATGCGATCCAGAGCGGCACGTTTACCGGCACGTGCCATGCCCACATCTACCGGCACATCAAACAGTACGGTCATGTCCGGGCGGGTGTCGCGAATGACCAGGCTTTCCAGGTCGGCAATGGCTGCGCTGTCCAGCCCTCGCCCTGCCCCCTGGTAAGCCCAGGTGGCGTCCACAAAACGATCACACAGCACCCATTCGCCACGGGCCAGTGCCGGGCGGATCTTCTGCTCCAGGTGCTGCGCGCGGGCGGCGAACACCAACAGCAACTCCGTATCATCCGCCATAGGTTCATCACCGGGCGCCAACAGTACACCACGGATCGATTCCGCCAAGGCGGTGCCGCCGGGTTCGCGGCTCACTGTCACCGTCTTGCCGGCGGCTCTGAGAGCGTCGGCCAGCCATTCCAGATTGCTACTTTTGCCCGCGCCCTCGCCGCCTTCCAGGGTGATGAAACGGCCACTCATTATCCGCCTCCGGGTGAAGAACGGTAGCCTTCACGGCGTTGCAGCTGATACTCACGCACGGCTTTGCGGTGCTGGGCCAGGGTTTTGGAAAAAGAATGGCTGCCATCACCACGGGCCACGAAATACAGGGACTCGGTTTCCCCGGGTTCACCGCCGCCAGAATGGCTTCCCGGCCGGGCATGGCGATAGGAGTGGGCGGCAACCCGCTGATCACGTAGGTATTGTAAGGGGTAGCGCGACGCAGATCGGAGCGGCGAATATTTCCGTCATAGGCCTCCCCCATGCCGTAGATCACCGTCGGGTCGGTTTGCAGGCGCATGCCCTTGTTCAAACGATTGGTAAAAACGCCAGCAATTTCCGGACGCTCTTCCGGCACGCCGGTTTCCCTTTCCACGATAGACGCCATGATCA
>NZ_LWEZ01001815.1:0-896 GCF_001634945.1 Alcanivorax sp. HI0044 | reverse complement strand
GCTCACCGCCCCAGCCGCCGGCGTCTTTCACGAACGAGGTCATCTCGTTATAGGCCACCTCGTTACCGTTTTCGTCGGTGGAGGTAATAGCAAAGGTAACTACCGCATTCGGATCCTTGTCCAATGCCTTCTTGAATTTGAAGGTGTGCTTCAGCTTGGCGTGCGGCGGCAGCGGCCGTTTGATTTCGGTGTATTGCTCGCCATGCAGCAACCGGTCGAAGCCAAAGTTCATCCCTGGCAGAGCCAGCGCGCCTTCTTTTGCTGCCTTTAGCATCGCGCCGATCTGTGGCATGACGCCATAGGTGGGCAACGCCTGGAAATTGCCACCCAGCTCGTAGACGAACTTCAGTTCATCCTTGTCGAGCGGATCACGTGCGGCGCCGACACTTAGGGCATACAACGACAGGTCATTTTCATCATAGGACGATTCCAGCTCGAGGCTTTCCTTGCTGGCCACATCCAGATCGATGAATTCGTTGCCGCCCAGTGACGGGTTGTTGATGTTGTCGAGAATCGGCGAGAAGGATTCGTTGACATTGGATGGATGCTCCGCATCGGTAAAGTCGGTGATCTTGCCCCAACGACGCGCTACATCATCAACACTGAAGGCCTTGCCAAGGGGGAAGCTATTGCCCTGGCTACGTTCCCAGCGCAACTTGCTGATGAAGCCGGCACCCACTTCGAAGATACCCTTGGTTTCTTCGCACTTTTCATGGCACAACCAGGCCACCAGCGGACTGACCGCTTCTGGCTTGAGGTTTTCCAGCAAATTCGGCGGCATGATGGTTTCAGTCAGCCGAGAGGCCGCAATCGGCGCAATGGTATTCACATGAATGTTTTTGCTGCGACCTTCCTCCGCCAGACAGTTGGCCAGCCCGGCCAGACCCAACTTGGCA
>NZ_LWEZ01001814.1:0-39583 GCF_001634945.1 Alcanivorax sp. HI0044 | reverse complement strand
GAACAACCCGGCAGTGATCGGCGAAACCCTGCAGGTGAGCGGCGAGCGTGACGTCTACATGGGCGAGCCCAGCATCGAGTACGTCACCGACATGGCACTGGTGGACGGCAGCAGTGGCGGCGGCAGTTGTGGCAGCAGCGGCGCGGTGTCGGTAAGCGATGCCTACGCCAGCAGCCAGGGCACCCCGCTCACCGTGGTGGGCGAAGTGATCGGCGGGGTTAACGACCCCTATGCCCTGGAGCTGGGCGACCTGAACAACAGCACCAGCGTCTACGTGAAGCTGGAGCCCGACCAGCGCGCCGAATACAGCCCCGCCAACAACCCGGCAATGATCGGCCAGACCCTGGAAGTGGACGGCGTGCGCGACCTGTACATGAGTTATCCCAGCCTGGAATCGGTGAACGCTCTCACCGTGATCAGCCACTGCCCCTGATGCTTTTCAAAAACTCCCCGGCGGCGTTCGCGCCGCCCTTCTTTCAACCCGATACACAGGAAACACCATGAAAGCTTCACTGCGATCCCTGCTCGCTCTGTCGCTGGCCGGCGGCGCTTTGCTCAGCGGCTGCGGCGGCGATAATGACAACTCTTCCTCCCAACAGGACGCCCCCCCCCCGGGTGGATCTGCGTTTGATGGAAACCACCGACATCCACGCCAACGTGATGGACTACAACTACTACAGTGACAGCGTAGATAACGGCCATGGACTGGTGCGCACCGCCATGCTGGTCAAGCAGGCCCGCGCCGAAATCACCTACCCGGAAAACGCTGCGTTAGTCGATAACGGCGACCTGATCCAGGGCAGCCCCATGGGCGACTGGCGCCAGGCGCAAGGGCTCACCAGCGGTGAAGTGCACCCGGTCTACAAGGTCATGAACGAAATGGCCTACGACGTGGGCAACTACGGTAACCACGAATTCAACTATGGCCTGGATTTCCTCGCCGAAAGCGTGGACGACGCCGCCTTCCCCTACATCAGCGCCAACGTATTCAGCGCCGACGGCAGCACCCCCTATTTCGATCAGTACAAGTTAATCACCAAGACAGTCTACGACCGGAACGGCAACCCCCACGACCTGACCCTGGGCTTTATCGGCTTCCTGCCACCGCAAATCATGCAGTGGGACAAGAAGAACCTGGAAGGCAAAGTCACCGCCAAGGACATCAAGGCCACCGCGGAGTTACTGGTGCCGAAGATGAAGGCAGAAGGCGCAGACATCATCGTTGCCATTCCCCACTCCGGCATTAACACCACCGCCTACTCGGAAGACGCCAAGGCGGAAAACAGCAGCTGGTATCTGGCGGACGTGGACGGCATCGATGCCATCATGTTCGGCCACAGCCACCTGACTTTTCCCTCGAATGCCTTTGCCGGCACCGCCAACGTGGATCTGGAAAAAGGCACCATTAAGGGAGTGCCGTCGGTCATGCCCGGTTTCTGGGGCAGCCACCTGGGTATCATCGACCTGACCCTGGCGCTCAATGAGGACGGCGAAAGCTGGACCATGGTGGACAGCAAGGTGGAAGCCCGGGCCCTGGACCCGGAGGGCGAAGCGGATGCCGCCCTCACCGCCCTGGTGAAACCCGACCACGACGCCACCCTGGACTACATGGGTCAGGTGATCGGCGAGTCCACTGACGACATCTTCAGCTTCCTGGCGGTGGTGAAAGATGACCCTTCCATCCAGATCGTCAGCGATGCCCAGAAAGACTATGTGGAAGACGCCATTGTCGGCACCGAACTGGATGGGCTGCCGGTGCTGTCCGCCGCCGCCCCCTTCAAAGCCTGTGATCGTGATGGCGTCTGTGCCGAGGAAAGCAGCTTTACCGTAGTGCAGGCCGGCGAACTGCAAGTGAAGAACATCGCCGACCTGTACCTGTACCCCAACACCCTGATGGCAGTGAAGGTAACCGGGGCCGAACTGGAGCAGTGGCTGGAATGTTCTGCTTCACAGTTCTTCCAGATCACCGACACCGCCGACCGCCAGGAATTGGTGGATTTCAGTGGCTTCCCCACCTACAACTTCGATGTGATCGATGGCGTGACCTACCAGATTGATGTGACCGAACCGGCCCGCTATGACCGTGACTGCAAGAAGGTCAGCGACGGTACTCGCATCGCCAATCTGCAGTTCGAAGGCGCAGCCATCGACCCGGCCCAGGAATTTCTCATCGCCACCAACAACTACCGTGCAGGCGGCGGTAACTTTGCCGGCACCGGCGGCGATCATATCGTCATCGAATCCCCGGACGAAAACCGCCAGGTGGTCGGCAATTACATCCAGGACAACAGCCCGGTAACGCCTACCGCCGATAACAACTGGTCCTTCGCACCGATCCTGGGTTACAGCAGTGATCTGCAAATCGTCTTCCGGGTACCCAACACCGACCGCGCCAAGAACTTCGTGGCCGACGCGGTGGCCGGTGCCGGCGGCAGCTTTATGGCCTCCCTGCTGGATGACAGCGGCAACGAAGCCATCTACGAGCTGAACCTGCAGCCCTGAGGCATTCATCCCGGCCTGCCATCACAGGGTGGGCCGGGTGACATCGCTGCACCCGAAACCACAAAACTGCCGTTACGGCTCTGCCAACGGTTCGTCGTTTCTGATCCGCAGAAAACTGGCAAAGCGTGGCAGCCCCGTGGCTGTTTTGCCGAAATACTTGTAGGTCACGGTGGTGCCCAATGGTGGCGGCGTTTTGCGCTGTTTATCGGTAAAGCCGGTGCCCAAGCGGAACTGCCGGCCATCGTCCCGCTGCACCACCAACGCCCCCAGCATGCCCCGGTACTTGCCTTTCCCTTCCGTGTGGCCAACCACCACGGCTTCCGCATCCTGGTAGGTCTTCACTTTCAGAATCGCATCACTGCGGCCCGCCTGGTACAGGCTGTCCCCGTGATGCAGCATCAGGCCTTCACCTCCCGCCGCCATGACCTTGTCCAGCCGCTGCAACAGTGCCGCGTGACTGGACGCGGGCTGCTGCTCTATTACGGAAAACGTATAGGCATTACTGGCTGACGCCAGCGCCTTCATTTGTTGAATACGCTGCGAGAAAGGCGCCTCACTGGCGGGCAGATCAAACACCTGGTATCGAATCTGTCGCCACTCCTTTGCATCGGGCTGCAACCGGCGTACCGCAGCGGACACCTGTGCAAATCGCCCGCGCCCCATCCACAGCTCTCCATCCATGGGCGTATCCGGATAACCGCGCACAAACCAGGCCGGCGCCTTGATCACGTGCCCGCCTTTGCTGATCAACTGCTCCCCATTCCAGTAGGCCCGCACCCCGTCCAGCTTTTCGCTGACCCAATACCCCTGCAGCGCCATCCCTTTCTCATAGCTCTGCGCCAGCTGTAGTGCCGGGCCCTGCGCCAGGCACCACCCGGCCATTAACCACAGGCCAATAATGGCCAGCCTTTGTCTGCTCTTCACGGCATCCTCCCCGGTTTATGTCAGGCTGGCACCATGACAGATTCCGGCCGTGCGCCCTGTCCGTTTGCGCACACCGGTGATGTAAGCCATAACAGTTGCAACAAATCGCGATCGGCTGCATCCAACAGGCAGGAGGTAAAAAATTATGCGAATTATCACATTAATGGGATTGCTGGTGATCAGCGCGCCGAGCCTGGCTGCCGAAGCCTATTTCGCCGGTGGCTGTTTCTGGTGTACCGAGTCCGACTTTGAGCAACTGGACGGCGTGAGCGATGCCATCAGTGGTTATGCCGGTGGTGACGAGTTGAACCCCAGTTATGAGCAGGTGGCATCCGGAAACACCGGGCACACCGAAGCGGTCAAGGTGATCTACGACCCCGAGATAGTCAGCTATGCCAATCTGGTGACCTGGTTATGGCAACACATTGATCCAACCGATGCCAACGGGCAATTTGTGGACCGTGGTAAACAGTACCGCAGCGAAATTTTTTATCAGACGGCTGACGAGAAGAAAATCGCCGAAGCGTCACGGGCTGCCCTGGAAAAAAGCGGCCGTTTCGACAAGCCCATCGTTACCGATGTCACCAAACTGGATACCTTCTATCCGGCCGAAGACTACCACCAGAACTACTACAAAACGCACTCCATCAAGTACAAGTACTACCGCTATCGCTCCGGCAGGGACCAGTTCCTGGAAGAGCACTGGGACGACCCGAGCCACCGGCCCTGGCTTGAAAAAAAGGTCACCCAGTCATGGCAGGGGCCGGATAATTTTGAGCGCCCCAGCGACGAGGAACTGAAAAAATCCCTGCCGGAACTGGTCTACAAGGTCACCCGCGAAGATGCCACCGAGCGCGCCTTCCAGAACCGTTACTGGGACAACAAGGCCGAAGGTATTTATGTGGATGTGATCAGTGGCGAACCGCTTTTTTCGTCGAAAGACAAATACAAGTCTGGCACCGGCTGGCCCAGCTTTACCCAACCCATTGATCAATCCTTTATCACCGTGCACGAGGACAACACCCTGTTCACCACCCGCACGGAAGTACGCAGCCGCTATGCGGACTCTCATCTTGGCCACGTTTTCGGAGACGGCCCTGCGCCCACCGGGAAACGCTGGTGCATGAACTCCGCCGCGTTACGGTTTGTTCCCGTCGATCAAATGGCAGAACAGGGTTACGAGAAGCACCTCTCGTTATTTGAATAATTCTTTTGCAAAAAAAAGCGCGAGCAGTTTTTACTGTTCGCGCTTTTTTCATGTCAATTTTTCGTTCTCTCTTACTGTTTTTTCAATTTCCCTGCACCGTTGACCAACAGCAATAAGACACTTCCGGCAATAATACCCAACACCAGATTCGCCAGCATGGGCGCCACAGCACTAAGGAAACCCGACAACGGCAATGGCGCCATGGCGTCGTCCAGATGATGCAGCGCATCGTGGCTGCCCGGCAGGCCATGAAGCAAAATTCCACCACCTACCAGAAACATGGCCGCCGTACCCGCAATAGAAAGAAACTTCATTAAACGCGGGGCAAAGCCCAGCAACATTTTCCCCAAAGCCTCACGGGCTTTTCCGCCTTTTTGCTTAGCCGTCTCAATCAAATGCAAGCCCGCATCATCCAGCTTGACGATGCCGGCCACCAGACCGTAAACGCCAATCGTCATGGCGATTGCGATGACACTCACTACCATCGCCTGCTGAACGAAAGGCGCGTCTTGCACTGTGCCCAGAGCGATCACGATAATTTCTGCGGAAAGAATAAAATCGGTGCGCACCGCACCTTTGATTTTATTTTTCTCAAAAGCGACCAGATCCATATCCGGGTCTGCCATGGCTTTAAGTTTTTCTTCATGGTGCTGAGCATCCTCTTTGCCATGAAGAAATTTATGCGCCAGTTTTTCTACCCCTTCGTAACACAGGTACGCCCCTCCCAGCATCAATAGCGGCGTAATCAACCAGGGAAGAAAAGCGCTGATCAACAGCGCCGAAGGCACCAGAATGAACTTGTTGCGCATGGAGCCTTTCGCCACCGCCCACACCACCGGCAGCTCACGTTCCGCACGAACGCCGGAGGTTTGCTCCGCATTCAATGCCAGGTCATCCCCCAGCACCCCTGCGGTTTTTTTTGCCGCCACCTTGGTCATCACTGACACGTCATCAAGCACCGTTGCAATATCATCCAGCAACGTCAACAAACTGGTTCCTGCCACGTCATTTATCCTTAAACAATGGGATCAATCCGAAAAATCGTATCGACAAGCCTATCACGCCTCCACACTCTCTTTATCAGGCAGCGGCAAGCGCGGCCGGTTAATGGCGATCGCGGCGATACCGGCAATGGCCAGGGCCCAGCAATAATGAATGGAACTGATTAGCGCCAGGGGAGACAGCTCAGCGATGGAGCAGGCCAGCAGTACCTGGGCACCGTAGGGAATCAGGCCCTGCACCACGCAGGAAAAAATATCCAGCAGGCTGGCAGAACGGCGCAGGTCCACGCCGTGATCGTTGGCAATGTCGCGGGCCATTTCGCCGGTGAGCACGATGGCCACGGTGTTGTTGGCCACAAAGATATTGGCGAATACCACCAGCAGGGCAATGCCTACTTCGCCTGCTTTTTGCAGTGGCAACTTCAGCAATCTTGTCAGCCCGTGAATCCGCTCGATCACCCAGCGGGTGCCGCCCTGATCCGTCATCAATTGTGAGAGACCACCAATCAACATGGACAGCAGCATGATTTCGAACATGCCTTCAAAGCCCTTGTAGATAGCCCCGTTCATGGTGGCGAGCGTATAGTCCGGCATCATCACCATGCCGGTGATCCCGGCAGTGACAATACCCACGATCAGTACCGCCAGCACGTTCAGCCCACTGAGCGCCAACCCGAATACCAGCAGGTAGGGCACCACCAGCGCAAACCGGAAGGGCTCGGCTTCTACCTGGTGCTCACCGCCACCCAGCACAATCAACAACAGCACCGTCAGCACTGCCGCCGGCACGGCAATCCAGATATTGACCCGGAACTTGTCCTTCAACGACACGCCCTGGCTGCGAGTCGACGCAATGGTGGTATCGGAAATCATCGACAGGTTGTCGCCAAACATGGCACCACCCACCACCGCACCCAAGGCCAGCGGGACGGACAGTTCCGTGGCCCCGGCAAAGCCAACGGCAATGGGCGCCGTGGCCGCAATAGTGCCCATGGAGGTCCCCATGGCGGTGGCGATAAAGGCAGAAATCAGGAACAGGGCGGGCAATACCCACTGGGCAGGAATGATGGTCAGCCCCAGCTGCACGGTGGCCTCCACACTGCCAATGCTCTCACTGACGCTGGCAAACGCCCCGGCGAGCAGGAACACCAGGCACATAAGCAGCAGGTTGGGATGACCGATCCCCGCCAGCAGTCGATCCACGCTGGCGTTGACCCGCTGACCGGCCACCCGCGCCATCAGCATGGACAACACGATAGCTGCCATGGCCACCACCGGTGCCTTGATCTGGTAGAAGGCGAAATCTTTCCCCAGGGAGGTGTAATACAAGCCACTGCCGAGAAACACGGCCAGAAAGAACAGCAAGGGAAGAAGGGGCCAGGCGCGGGGAATGACGGCGTTCTGGGTCTTGGCTTCGCTCATGAGTCGCCCCGATCATTGAATGATCAGCCCAGTGTAGAGATTTCATGGCAGTGACGGTAGCAACCCCCGATACGAAACCTGCCCGCCTGCACGCGCAAGGCATTTCAGGAAAGCCACTTACTCATGCGTCACTCCCGGCGCCTGCAGACGCAAGCTGAACATGGCCGTCAGTAACGCAACGCCAGCGGCCAACACCAGGCTAAATCGCAGCCCCACCATAAAGTTGGACGACTGAGCCAGCAGTGCCCCGAACACCGCCACCGCCAGCGCACCGCCCACCTGACGACTGGTGTTGAACACCCCGCTGGCGGTACCGGTCAACGGGGTGGGCACGCTGCTGAGCAACACCGCTGTGATTGGCGGTGCGATCAATCGGGAAGGAAACACGGAAACACGAGGAAACACGGGACACGCATAAATTTAATCAGCAAAAATAGCAATTTACCATCCCGCCAGGCTTTGCCCCGCAATCCATTTGCGTCCCGTCATCTGTGCGTACTCTTTCAGCTTATCCAACGCACCCAATGCAATGGGCTTCCGCTGCTGTTTCGGCTTCATATGGGCTAACCACGCCTTCTCATCTATTCCCAGACGATCCAGCACACCTGCCGCATGTGCTGAGATTGCGCCACGCTTGTCATCGCGGACAGCCCGGCCTGTGCTATCGACAAGCTCCAGATAGTCCATTAATCGAAAACGGCATACCGTATCGTCATCCTCTGCTTCCGCTGTATTTGCAGCAACCATCGGCAGAAGTGTGGGCTTTAGGTTGTCTTCAGACTCTGACATAACGGCTTCTGAGCGTTGCTGAATCGAAGTGTAATCGGACTCCTCAGGTGTTTCTGCCATAGCCGCGCGCACCGGGTTGAGATCCACATAGGCCATACACTGCAGCACCGCCTTCTCATCCAGCAAGGCCTGGCATTTGTAGCGGCTTTCCCAGAACCGGCCCTTACAACAATCTTCCTCATTGGCCTTACGGGCCAGATACTCATTTAGACACTTCATGAACCAGCCAAGGTCATACAGGCGCTCACGCCAGGTTTGCACGATCTCCAATGCCTTAAGCGTTTCCGCGGACTCAGTCTCTCCCTTGAGCCAACGTGTGACGATCAATGGCCCTCTGAATAACTGCATCCACCGGTCTGCCACTTCCTGATCAGACCAGCCCAAGGCTTTCTTCTGGTTAATACGAAGGACTACATGGTAATGATTGGACATCACCGCATAGGCACAAAGGTCGATGGCAAACACCTCACCCAACACGGCAAGGCGATCCACCACCCATTGGCGGCGATGCTCATAATCCTGACCGGAATAATGATCCTGACCACACAGAAAGGCCCGCCGCACACAGCGGCAGATACAGTGATAGTAAGACGTGGAATCCAGCGAAACCTGGCTATAACGCGCTCGGGTCATTACAAGCCTCCTTGCTTATCCATCACCCAACACTACTGACTACTCAAACCCAACTACATCAGAAAACAACCACAAACCCCGTAAGACATTCCCCAATTCATGCGTGTCCCCGATTAGTTTTGGGGGCGCCCTGCGCCGGGTACTGGCAGACTGGTGCCCGCCCTTTGACGGCTTCTGCCTGTGCTACTCCGGGCGCCGCAACATCAGCTCCGCGTTCCGCCTGGTCATCGACCGCCTGCGCTACGACCCGGCAAGGGATTAACGCCCCACTGTAGGAGCGGTGGTTCCACCGCGAACCGGGTAAGCCGTGCCACGGCTATCGCGGTCGAACGACCGCTCCTACAAAATCGCCTGCTACCCCACGCCCACCGCAGGAACGTAGCGCAGCGGAGTAACGCACGCAGCGCGGCCCCGAAGTGGTGAGCGCAGCGAATAACCAGCCTGCTGGCGAAAAGACAGTAACGAGTTGCGAGATGCGAGTTTCGAAAGGCAAAACCTGCAAGCCGCTCCGGCCAGGTTTTCGCAGCTCGAAACTCGTAGCTCGTAGCTGCTTTTTCAGAACGTATCCACAAACGGCCGCCCACCGTGGGTACCCGTCTTGAACCCCGACGCATTCAACCCGCGCAGGATCCACTGACGCGTGTCCACCGGATCAATCACCGCATCGATCTCCAGGAAGCTGGCCATGTTCAGGGCCTTGCCCTGTTGATACGCCTTGGACACCAGCTTGTTGAACAGACGCTCCTGACGCTCGGGGGTCGGCTGGGCCGCCAGTTCCTTGGCGAAGCCAAGCCGCACGGCGCCTTCCAGCCCCATGGCGCCGAACTCGCCGCTGGGCCAGGCCGCGATGAACAGCGGCGAATGGAAACTGCCTGCCGCCATGGCCTGGGCACCCAGACCATACCCCTTGCGCAGCACGATGGTGAGAAACGGAACGGTAAGGCTGGCAGCGGCCACAAACATGCGCGACACATGGCGTACCGTTCCCTGCTTTTCCGCTTCCGGGCCGACCATGAAGCCAGGGGTGTCGCACAGGGACACCATGGGCAGGCCGAAGGCTTCGCACAGCTGCATAAAACGCGCTGCCTTGTCGCCACCCACCGCATCGATGGCACCGCCCAGGTAAGTGGGATCATTGGCGATCAATCCGAACGGTTTGCCTTCGATTCGTATCAGCGCCGTGATCATGCCCGGCGAAAAGCCCCGCCGCAGTTCCAGCACCGAGCCGCTGTCGGCAAGGGTCTCGATCACGTTGCGAATGTCGTAAACACGGGTACGCTTTTCCGGAATCTTGTGGCGCAGTTCGCGCTGGTCCGCGACCTGCCAATCCTCAACCGTGCCCTGAAAATAGGACAGGTACTGTTTGGCCACGGCCACCGCGTCGGCCTCATCGTCCACCGCGATATCCACCACGCCGGTGGCAGTGTGCATATCCACCGGGCCCACCTGTTCCGGGGTATAACGGCCCAGGCCACCGCCTTCGATCATGGCCGGACCGGCCATGCCGATGGTGGAATCCTTCGTGGCGATAATCACATCACAGCAGCCCAGCAAGGCCGCGTTACCGGCAAAGCAACGACCGGAGCCGATCCCCACCAGCGGCACCTCGCCGGACAGTTTTGCCATGGCCGCAAAGGTGGGGCAGTCCAGTCCGCCCACACCGACAAAGTCGGTATCACCGGGGCGGCCACCGCCGCCTTCGGCGAACAACACCAGCGGCATTTTCCACTGCCCGGCCAGTTGCAGCAGGCGATCGGTCTTCTTGTGATTCATCACCCCTTGGGTACCGGCGAACACGGTGTAGTCGTAACTCATGGCCATGACCCGACCCGCCTGCTCACCCACCTGATCCGCGTTGACCGTACCGGTACCACCGATCAGCCCATCCGCCGGACTCATGGCCTGCAGCTCTTCCGCACTGCGACGGCGACGCTGGGCCGCCAGCGCCATGGCGCCGTATTCCTGAAAGCTGCCAGTATCCAGCAGATCATCCAGGTTTTCCCGGGCGGTTCGCTTGCCCTTGCGGTGACGTTTTTCCACCGCCTTCGGGCGGCCTTCGTCGCTGATGGCGTGATGACGATCCAGCACCTCGGCCAGGTCCTTGCGGATATGGTCCAGATCCACGCTTTCTTCCGTGGCGATGGCGGGCCCATCCACCTCGCCGGGCTCCACAAACAACAACGGCGCGGCTTCATTCAGCGCATCGCCCTCCTCGGCCGCCAGGCTGTGAACCCGACCCGCCATGGTGGCGCGAATTTCAAACTCCATCTTCATGGCTTCCAGCACCGCTACCACCTGACCTGCCTGCACGGTCGCGCCCTCATTGACCAGCACGGACACCAGTACGCCAGTGGTGGGGCTGAGCAAGGCATCGCAGCCAGTAGGAATCGCCACGGTTTCCATGGTTTGAGCCGATCCAGCGGCGGGCAATTCCGCAGACACCTCAGGCAGGGCCGCCAACAACTCGGCAAGATGACTTTCCACATAGCGTGTGGTGACCGCATTGGCCTGCACCGCGTCACTGGTCAGCAACGCCTGCAAAAGTGGGAGGTTGCTTTGTACGCCGGCGATACGGGTCTGTTTCAGTGCTCGGCGGGCGCGTTGCAATACCGCCCCGTAATCCGCGCCTGTCACAATCAGCTTGGCCAGCAGGGAATCGTAGGCCGGGCTCACCGCGTAACCCGCATAGCCGTAGCCATCCACCCGGATCCCTGGCCCGCTGGCAGGCTCATAGGCCGTCAGGGTACCGGCGGACGGCGCGGTGCTGCCATCGGCCTTGAGGGTTTCCATATTCAGGCGCAGCTGTACCGCCATGCCGTCACAAACCGGCGGCGTATCCAGCTGCAGGTCCGCCAGGCTGGCCCCCGCCGCCAGACAAATCTGGCTCTGCACCAGATCTACCCCGGTTACCTGTTCCGTGACGGTGTGCTCCACCTGCACTCGCGGGTTGGCTTCCATAAAGTAGAAACGACCCTGTTCCGGCTCCACCAGAAACTCGAAGGTGCCGATCCCCAGATAGTGCACCTCGGCGGCCAAAGTCAGGGCACTGTGGATGATGCGATCGCGCAGGGCAGGATCGAGACCTGGCGCCGGGGCAAATTCCACCAGCTTCTGGTGGCGACGCTGCAGGGTACAGTCGCGCTCCCACAGATGACTCACCGCCCCACTGCCATCGCCCAGCACCTGCACTTCCACATGCCGTGCGGCGGTGATGAGCTGCTCCACATAGACCGCCGCATTGCCGAAGGCCGCTTTCGCTTCCGACTGGCAACGCTGATACGCCGCTTCCAGATCATTGGGGTCAGTGACCGCTCGCATACCGCGCCCGCCACCGCCGCTCAGTGCCTTGATCATCACGCCACTGCCGTCCAGTGACGCCATAAAGGCTTTTGCCTCTTCCAGCGACACCGCCTGCGCAGTGCCCTGCACCAACGGTACCTGACACTTCGCCGCCAGCGCGCGGGCCGCCGCCTTGTCGCCAAACAACCGCAGGGTCTGCGCTCCCGGCCCGATCAAGGCCAGCCCCGCCTGGCTGCACTGCTCGGCAAAATCCGCGTTTTCTGCCAGAAAGCCATAACCGGGGTGGATGGCCTCACAGCCCTGCTCCCGGGCAATGGCAATCAGCTGCGCGCCCTTCAGATAGGCGGGCACACCCCGGCCCGGCAACGCCACCGCCTCATCCACCTGACGGGTATGCAGGGATGCCTGATCATCTTCGGCAAACACCCCCACAGACCGAATCCCCAGATCCGCACAGGCATTGGCAATACGAATGGCAATCTCACCACGGTTGGCGATCAGGATGGCAGAAAACGGGACGGACACGGCGGACTCCAGTCTTAGATTCGACGGCAAAGACCACAGTGTAGCCAGTTGGGGTTATCGATGGCATTGATCGGGGTGCATGGAGGGGTATGCATTGGGTTAATGCTGTCGGCCGGCTCAAAAGGCCATCCAGCTAGCAATGAGTCCGTGTACCGGAGTCTGGAGAGGCGACAACCCAAGGGTTAGCTTAGTTGACGCGTCCTTCTGGTCCGACCCTGACTCCTCGAACCGGTCCAGTCCAAGAATCCACTCTCCTGACCCACGGATCACCGCCCAGAAACGACGAACCCCGCTCAAGGCAGGGTTCGTCAGCAACCTGAAGCCCGGCATAGCCGGGCTCGTTATTAACTATTCACTATTAATTATTCACTGCTTTTATTCAACCGTCACTGACTTCGCCAGATTCCGCGGCTGATCCACATCTGTCCCCCGCAGCACGGCCACATGATAGCTGAGTAACTGCAACGGCACGGTATAGACGATGGGAGAGATGGTTTCCGGTATCGCCGGCATGTTCAGCACGTGGATACCTTCGCCTTCTTTTACGTGGGCGTTCTTGTCGGCGAACACGTACAGCTCGCCGCCACGGGCGCGGACTTCCTGCAGGTTGGATTTCAGTTTTTCCAGCAGTTCGTCGTTGGGGGCCACGGAGACCACCGGCATTTCGCTGTCTACCAATGCCAAGGGGCCATGCTTCAATTCACCCGCTGCATAGGCTTCGGCGTGAATGTAGGAAATCTCCTTGAGCTTGAGCGCCCCTTCCAGCGCCACCGGGAACTGTACGCCACGGCCCAGGAACAGGGCATGGTGTTTTTCCACGAAGGCTTCGGAAAGTTTTTCGATGGGTTTGTCCAGCGCGGCAGCCTGCTCGATCAGGTTGGGCAGCTGGCGCAACTCTTCCAGGATTTTTTCAATCTCGTTATCCGCCAGGCCTTTTTGTCGGCCCAGTGCCAACACCAGCATCAACAACCCAACCAGTTGGGTAGTAAACGCCTTGGTGGAGGCCACACCGATTTCCGGGCCGGCCTTGGTGAGGAACACCAGTTCCGATTCGCGCACCAGGGAGGAGCTATCCACATTACACACCGCCAGGCGACCCACGTAATTGGGTGACTGGGTGTCGCGCAGGGCCGCCAGGGTATCGGCGGTTTCGCCGCTCTGGGAAATGGTGACGAACAGGGTGCCTTCCGGCACCACGTGCTTGCGGTAGCGGAACTCGCTGGCCACTTCCACCTGGCAGGGAATGCCAGCGATATCTTCCAGCCAATAGCGGGCCACCATGCCGGCGTGGTAGCTGGTACCGCAGGCGACGATCTGCACGGTCTTAACCTTGTCGAAAATCGCCGGGGCTTTTGCGCCGAAGGATTCGATCAGGCTTGCCGGGTTGTCGATGCGACCTTCCAGGGTTTTCTGGATGGCCGCCGGCTGCTCGAAGATTTCCTTCTGCATGTAGTGGCGGTATTCACCTTTTTCCGCATCTTCATGGGTGCCGTCGAACTCGTGGGCTTCACGGGTTACCGGGTTGCCGGCTGCATCGACGATGCGCACGCTGTCGGTGGTGATTTCTGCCTGGTCGCCTTCTTCCAGAAAGATAAAGCGGTTGGTCACCGGCAGCAGGGCCAGCTGGTCCGACGCGATGTAGTTTTCATCAATGCCCAAGCCAATGACCAGAGGGCTGCCGGAACGAACGGTGACCAGCTTGTGCGGTTCTGAGGCATGAATGACGCCCAGTGCGTAAGCGCCATCCAGCTTTTTGGTGACCGCCTGCACGGCGTCAAACAGGTTCAGGCCACTGTCCAGCGCCTGGTGCACCAGATGGACGATGACTTCTGTATCGGTCTGGGATTCGAAGTGGTAGCCGCTGGCTTCCAGTTCGTCTTTCAGTTCCTGAAAGTTTTCGATAATGCCGTTGTGCACCAGCGCCAGATCACCACCGGACATGTGCGGATGGGCATTGGCTTCTGAAGGCTTGCCATGGGTAGCCCAGCGAGTATGGGCAATGCCGGTGAAACCTTCTGTATGTTCTTGCGTGGCCGCCGCCTCCAAACCAGCAACCTTGCCCTGACGACGCACCCGGCTAATACCGTTGTCATTCAACAGTGCCACACCGGCGCTATCGTAACCCCGGTACTCAAGCCGTTTGAGCCCGGTGATCAAGATATTTGTTACGTTACGCTGGGCAATGGCCCCGACAATTCCACACATGCTTAATTTTCCCTAATTCTGTTTCTGATAGTGGATGTTCCGGTGGTGATTCGGTAACGCCTGCCCGCTCTACAAATAGCGTTGTAACGCGGGTTTCGCTACCAACTTTCCACTATCAACTGTCAACTTTTCTTGGTGGGGCGCTTCCAGTCGCTGACGTTGCGCTGCTGGCCACGGGCAACGGCCAGGCCGTTGTCATCCACATCCTTGGTGATAGTGCTACCCGCCCCGACGGTGGCGTTTTCGCCAATTGTCACGGGGGCAACCAGTGACGAGTTGGAGCCAATAAAGGCACCATCTTTCATCACTGTCTGGAATTTGTTGGCGCCATCGTAGTTGCAGGTAATGGTCCCCGCGCCCACGTTCACCCCTTTACCAATCTGGCTATCGCCAATATAGGTCAGGTGGTTCACTTTCGAGCCTTCGCCAATGTAGGACTTTTTGGTTTCAACAAAGTTGCCAACCTTGGCTTTGTCGGCCAGTTCCGTACCCGGACGCAAACGAGCATAAGGGCCCAGCTGGCAGTTTTCCCCCACGATGGCACTATCGATCAGGGTGTTCGCTTCAATCACCGTGCCGGCGCCAATGTTGGCGTCGCGCAGAATACAGTTGGGGCCGATGACCACGCCTTCGTCGATGGTCACGTCGCCTTCCAGGATCACATTCACATCAATGATGACATCACTGGCGATCTGCACGCTGCCACGGATATCCAGGCGGGACGGGTCCAGCAGCGTGACGCCATCGCGCATCAGGGTTTCTGCCTGGGCCTGCTGATAAATGCGTTCAAGGCGGGCCAATTGCACCCGGTCATTCACGCCATCCACTTCCCAACCTTCGTTGGGCTGCAGGGTTTCCACATTCAGGCCGGACTGGGACGCCATGGCGATCAGGTCGGTGAGATAGTATTCGCCCTGGGCATTATTGCTGGAGAGTTTTGGCAGGCTTTCTTCCAGAAAACGGCGAGAGCAGGCCAGAATGCCCGTATTGATTTCCTGAATTCCCAACTCGGCTTCGCTGGCATCTTTCTGTTCAACGATGCGCTGCACGTTATTCTGCCCATCGCGAACAATACGGCCATAGCCGTTCGGGTCGTTCAGGGTCAGGGTCATCAACGCCAGGGTGTTGTCGTCCACGGAGGCGACAAAGTCTTTCAGGGTTTCCGGGCGGATCAGGGGGACATCACCATACAACACCAGCACCATGTCTTCTTTCACATGGGGCATGGCCTGCGCGACCGCATGGCCAGTGCCGAGCTGTTCGGCTTGCTCTGCCCAGGCCAGCTCACCGGTGACGGAGGCTTTTACCTGCTCGCCACCATGGCCATAGACGATAACGATGTTAGCCGGGTCCAGCGACGCCGCCGCATCAACCACGTGCTGCACCATGGGCTTACCTGCCACTGAGTGGAGCACCTTGGGCAGGGCGCTTTTCATGCGCGTTCCCTTACCCGCTGCCAGAATCACTACTGCTAGACTCATACCCTGTCCTTGTGTTTTTGCTTGCGCCTGTGCCTTGGTTTATACCACCGGGTCATTTCAATTTCTGTACTTGCAGTCAGCCATACAGGCCGTCTCGCAATGACAGAAACAAAAAAGGGTAGCACCTGGCTACCCCCTTCTGTGTTGAAGATTTGCAAAAGATGCTTACCGCGTCTTTTTCTTCAACTGTTCGATAGCACGCAGCTGTGCAACGGCTTCTGCCAGTGTGGCGGCGGCACGGGAGTAATCCATTTCGGAACTCTTGCCTTCCAGCGCTTCTTTGGCACGGGCCTTGGCACGCTCGGCTTCAGCGGCGTCCATGTTTTCAGCGCGTTCTGCGGTATCCGCCAGTACAGTTACCAGCTTCGGCTGCACTTCCAGGAAGCCGCCGGATACGTAGAACACTTCTTCCTCACCATTCTGCTTCTTCACCCGTACCGGGCCCGGCTTGAGCCGGGTCAGCAGCGGGGCGTGGCCGGGCATGATACCGAGGTCGCCTTCCACACCGGACGCTACCACGATTTCAACCAGGCCGGAGAACAGCTGGCGTTCTGCACTTACAATGTCGCAATGCACGGTCATCGCCATTTGCTTGTCTCCCGGGTGCAGGTTACTTGCTACGCTTGTTGTAGGCTTCAATCACTTCGTCGATAGAGCCCTTCATGTAGAAGTCCTGCTCCGGGATGTGATCGTAATCACCGCCAAGAATGCCCTTGAAGCCCGCGAGGGTGTCTTTCAGGGAAACATACTTGCCCGGGGAGCCAGTAAATACTTCGGCCACGAAGAACGGCTGGGACAGGTAACGCTCGATCTTACGGGCACGAGATACGGTCAGTTTATCGTCTTCTGACAGCTCGTCCATACCCAGGATCGCGATGATGTCCTTCAGCTCTTTGAAGCGCTGCAGTACGGTTTGAACGCCACGAGCGATGTCGTAGTGTTCTTGACCGATAACCAGCGGATCCAGCTGACGCGAGGTGGAATCCAGCGGGTCGATCGCCGGGTAGATGCCCTTGGAGGCGATGTCACGGCTTAGGGATACAGTGGAATCCAGGTGCGCGAAGGTGGTGGCCGGAGACGGGTCAGTCAAGTCATCCGCCGGTACGTATACCGCCTGTACGGAGGTAATGGAACCGGTCTTGGTGGAAGTAATACGCTCTTGCAGAACGCCCATCTCTTCCGCCAGGGTCGGCTGGTAACCTACCGCTGAAGGCATACGGCCCAGCAGTGCAGATACTTCGGTACCGGCCAGGGTGTAACGGTAGATGTTATCCACGAAGAACAGTACGTCGCGACCTTCGTCACGGAACTTCTCGGCCATGGTCAGACCGGTCAGCGCTACACGCAGACGGTTACCCGGCGGCTCGTTCATCTGACCGTAAACCAGCGATACTTTATCCAGTACGTTGGAGTCCTTCATTTCGTGGTAGAAGTCGTTACCCTCACGAGTACGCTCACCCACACCGGCAAACACGGAGAAACCGGAGTGCTCGATCGCGATGTTCCGGATCAGCTCCATCATGTTTACGGTTTTACCTACACCCGCACCACCGAACAGGCCAACCTTACCGCCTTTGGCGAAAGGACAAACCAGGTCGATTACCTTGATGCCGGTTTCCAGCAGTTCGTTGGTGGCTGCCTGATCCGCATAAGTAGGCGCAGCGCGGTGAATCGGCATACGCTCGTCTTCACCGATGGGGCCAGCCTCATCAATCGGGCGACCCAGCACGTCCATGATACGGCCCAGAGTCTTGGTGCCCACAGGAACCTGAATCGGTTCACCGTTATCAGTCACGCCAAGGCCGCGCTTGAGACCTTCGGTGGAGCCCATGGCGATAGTACGTACCACGCCGTCGCCCAGCTGCTGCTGAACTTCCAGGGTAGTTTCAGTACCGTCCACGGAGAGGGCGTCATATACCTTCGGTACGGCTTCGCGTGGGAATTCCACGTCGATCACAGCACCGATGATCTGAACAATACGACCGCTACTCATGCTTGCATCCTCTTAACTTGCGTTTTTGCCGCGTTAATCTGCTTGACGATTAAACCGCAGCAGCACCACCAACGATTTCGGAGATTTCCTGCGTAATAGCAGCCTGGCGTGCTTTGTTGTACACCAATTGCAGATCACGAATGATGTCACCGGCATTATCGCTGGCGGCCTTCATGGCGATCATACGTGCTGCCTGCTCACAGGCATTGTTTTCAACCACACCCTGATACACCTGAGACTCAATGAACCGCACCAGCAGTTCGTCGAGGAGCTCTTTCGGGGCCGGCTCATAAATGTAGTCCCAGTGACGCTTCAGCTCTTCATCGCTACCCGCTTCCAGCGGCAACAACTGAATATTCTTGGGCGACTGGGTCATGGTGTTCACGAATTCGTTGTACACGATGTACAAACGGTCGATCGCACCGCTTTCGTAGGCATCCAGCATCACCTTGATGGAACCGATCAGGTCATTCAGGTGTGGGGTATCCCCCAAGCCTGTGACATTCGCTTCCACGTTGCCGCCGACGCTCTTGAAGAAAGACATGCCCTTGGAGCCCACTACGCAGTAGCTGGCCTTGACACCTTTTCCTTCCCATTCCTTCGCGCTTTTGACGACGTTCTTGAGCAGGTTCACGTTGAGGCCACCGCAGAGGCCCCGATCGGAGCTCACTACGATGTAGCCAACGTTCTTGACTTCCCGCTCTTGCAGGTAAACGTGCCGGTATTCCAGATCGGCGTTAGCCAGGTGAGCAACCACCTGACGCATACGGCTGGCGTACGGCTTGCTTGCCGACATACGCTCTTGCGCCTTACGCATCTTGGAGGCTGCTACCATTTCCATTGCACGGGTAATTTTCTTCGTGCTCTGGACGCTGGCAATCTTGCCTTTGATCTCTTTACCGCTGGCCATAGGAACGTTCCTTTATCAGCGAATTACCAGGTCTGGGTGGCTTTGAACTGATCGAGAGATTCTTTGATCTCAGCTTCGATCTCGCCGTTGTAGTCACCCTTCTCGTTGATTTTATCCATCAACGCTTTCTTTTCGCTGTTCATGTAGTCCAGCAGTGCCGCTTCGAAGGGGCCGATTTTCTCGACAGCAATACCTTTCAGGTAACCTTCGTTCGCTGCGTACAGCACAACACCCATTTCAGCAACGCTCATCGGGCTGTACTGCTTCTGCTTCATCAGCTCGGTAACGGCCTGACCATGCTCCAGCTGCTCGCGAGTAGAATCGTCCAGGTCGGAAGCGAACTGGGCGAATGCGGCCAGTTCACGGTACTGAGCCAGAGCCAGACGGATACCACCGCCGAGCTTCTTGACGATCTTGGTCTGTGCAGAACCACCTACACGGGATACGGATACACCCGCGTTCATCGCCGGACGAATGCCGGAGTTGAACAGGTCGGTTTCCAGGAAGATCTGACCATCGGTAATGGAGATCACGTTGGTCGGTACGAAGGCAGACACGTCACCACCCTGGGTTTCAATGATCGGCAGCGCGGTCAAAGAACCGGTTTTGCCTTTCACTTCACCATTGGTGAACTGCTCAACATAATCTTCGTTTACCTTGGCAGCGCGCTCCAGCAGACGGGAGTGCAGGTAGAACACGTCACCAGGGTAAGCTTCACGGCCCGGCGGACGACGCAGCAGCAGGGAGATCTGGCGATATGCCCACGCTTGCTTGGTCAGATCATCATAAACGATCAGTGCATCTTCACCGCGGTCACGGAAATATTCGCCCATGGTGCAGCCGGCAAACGGTGCCAGGAACTGCATGGAAGCCGGATCAGAAGCGGAAGCGGCAACGATGATGGTGTTTTCCATCGCACCGTGCTCTTCCAGTTTGCGCACCACGTTGGCAATGGTGGACTGCTTCTGGCCGATGGCAACGTAGACACACTTAATGCCGGAGTCTTTCTGGTTGATGATCGCATCAACGGCAACGGCAGTCTTACCGATCTGGCGGTCACCAATGATCAGCTCACGCTGACCACGGCCGATTGGCACCATGGCATCGATAGACTTGTAACCGGTTTGCACTGGCTCGTTAACTTCACGACGCCAGATAACGCCAGGCGCTACCTTTTCAACCGCATCGGTCTGCTTGGCATCGACCGGGCCTTTGCCATCGATCGGGTTACCCAGAGCGTCAACCACACGGCCCAGCATTTCGGGGCCAGTGGGGACTTCCAGAATACGACCGGTACAACGGACTTTTTGACCTTCGGCCAGGCCCAGGTAATCACCCAGTACCACGGCGCCGACAGAGTCTTGCTCCAGGTTAAGGGCCATGCCGTAGATGCCGCCCTCAAACTCGATCATCTCGCCGAACATCACGTCGGCCAGACCATGAATGCGCACAATACCATCAGATACGGAAACCACCGTACCTTCGTTGCGTGCTTCGGTGGAGGTATCAAGTTTCGCAATGCGCGACTTGATAATCTCGCTGATTTCGGACGGGTTGAGTTGCTGCATCTCTAATCCCTCAAACTCAAGAGTTCAGTTGCTCTGCCAGACGGTTAAGTCGGCCGCGCACACTGCCATCAATTACGGTATCGCCGGCTCGCACCAGCACGCCCCCAATCAGGGATTGGTCGACGGAAGTTGTGACATTCACTTCCGTACCAAGGCGTTTCTTAAGCGCTGCTACCAGCTTGTCGGTAGCGGCATCGTCCAACTCGAATGCAGAGATCATCTCCACATCGGTGAACTGCTGCTGTTCGGCCAGAAGCTCGTGGAACAGTTGCAGGATGATCGGCAAAAGCGGCAGACGCTTGTTCTGCGTCAGTTGTGCAACAAAGTTGCGAGCGCTTTCGTCCAGCTCATCACCACAGACTTCTGCAAAAGCAGAAACCTTGGTGGCGTCATCCAGTTCCGGCTGGTCAAGGTAGGCACGCATGGAGGCATCACCTGCCACTGCTGCTGCCAGGCCCAGCATCTTCTCCCACTGCTCCAGGGCATCGTGCTCTTTTGCGAACACAAATGCGGCCTTGGCGTAGGGGCGTGCGATGGTGGTCAGTTCAGCCATGGGTTACCCGTATTCTCAGAGTTCAGCCGCCAGCTGCTCAAGCAACTGCGTGTGTGCGTCCTGGTTTACTTCGTTACCCAGTACCTTTTCGGCACCGTTCAACGCCAGTACAGCCACATCTTTACGCAATTGCTCGCGAGCCTGATTAACCTGTTGGTCAATCTCAGACTGGGCTTTGGCAATCAGGCGCTCACCTTCGGTGCGCGCTGCATCTTTAGCCTCTTCCACAATCTGATTAGCCCGGCGATTGGCCTGATCAATAATTTCGGCCGCCTTCTCTTTAGATTCTTTGAGATTGGCGGTCGCCTTTTCCTGCGCCAGCTCCAGATCACGCTCTGCCCGATCCGCGGCACTCAGGCCTTCGGCAATCTTCTGCTTACGCTCATCCAGCGCCCGTGAAATCGGGGGCCAAACGAACTTCATGCAGAAGAACACAAACAGGGCAAACCAAATGGCCTGGCCAATTAGTGTCGCATTAATATTCATGCCAACACCTCAATCCGCGTTGCTTTAGATTTCCCTAAATCGGGGCTTAAACGTTAAAGCGCGATTTACTGGAAAATCAGCAGGAACGCGATAGCGATACAGATAATCGGCACAGCATCCAGCAGACCAGCGATGATGAACATGCGGGTTTGCAGCATCGGAGCCAGCTCCGGTTGACGAGCCACAGACTCGAGGAAACGACCACCCATCATGCCGAAGCCCAGACCTGCGCCGATGGCCGCGAGGCCAGCTACGATAGCAGCAGCAAGAAATTGAATGCCTTCCATCTTTACACTCCCGTTAAGTGCTTGGTTGGTTTAATTAAAAACCGGTTTAAAAAATCTTAGTGGTCTTCGACCGCCATGCTCAGGTACACGATTGTGAGTACCATGAAGATAAATGCCTGCAGGGTGATAACCAGAATGTGGAATACCGCCCAGGGCCAGGCACCAATAAACTGCCAGGCGCCCATCATGGCAGCCAGCATAATGAATACGAACTCACCGGCGTACATGTTGCCGAACAGTCGCAGGCCCAGTGAAACCGGCTTGGCCAGCAGACCGATAGTCTCCAGCAGCAGGTTCACAGGCATCAGCAAAACCTTCAGGACCGGATTGCTGGCCTCGAACGGATGCAGTGTCAGGGTACCCACGAAACCGCCCACACCTTTTGCCTTGATGGTGAAGAAGATCACCAGCAGCATCACAGAGAAGGACATGGACAGGGTAATGTTGGGGTCGGTGCTGGGCACGATCTTGAAGTAGGCTTCCTGGGCGGTCCAGCCGAAGAAGGAGGTCATGATCCAGCTAAAGGTGCCCGGAATGAAATCAACCGGGATCAGATCCATCAGGTTCATCAGGAACACCCAGCAGAAGATCACCAGTGACAGCGGTGCCACCAGTTTGCTCTTGCCGTGGAAGGAGTCACGAACCTGAGTATCAATAAATTCAATAATGGTTTCGACGAAGTTCAGGAAACCGGAAGGAACGCCGGCGGTGGCCTTGCGGGCACCCAGCCAGAACAACAGGCACATGATGATGCCGAGGCCGCCAGACCAGGCGAGAGAATCCACGTGGAATGCCGCGAAGCCCATGTCTTTGGCTTCGTTACCGTTACAGGCAAAGGTCCAGGTGCTTTCGGTCAGGGTTTGCGTATCGCGGCCGTCACATTCACGGACGTAGCCGGCTGGCAGTTCGCCATAGGTCAGATTACCCAAGTGGTGCTTGATGTAGTCTTGCGCGTTACTACCAGCCATAGAATGCCTACAGTCTCAGTCGTTTTGCCCGTCTTGCCCTGCTGTGCGTCCGTCGAGACGCGCGACCTGAATCCAACCCACGACCTGGGCGATCAGGAAGCCTAACAGCAGAACCATTGCACTTTTCATTTCCCGCGCTTCAGGGACCTTGGAGAAAGTGAGCCAGAACAGCAACAACATAATTGCGATCTTGCCCATCTCGGCCCGCATCGCTGCGGTGGCCATGCGTTTTGGCGCACGGTTGCCCGGGTGCATCCATATCTGGAAACCGCCCCAGGCATAAGCGATCAGGCTGATAGTGCCGCCCCAGGCAGCCACTAAGCCGGCGAATACGCCAGCCAACCCGGTTACCAGCAGCCCAAACGCCACAATTGTGGTCAGCTGAGCGCGCATTAAACCCCAGAACAAAACTCTGTCGGGCTGAAATTCGTTGCTGGTCACCATGAGCCTCTTGGCTGATGCAAAGTGATGCCACATCAGGCACTAAGGTCTCGGGCACCCCTGATCTTTAGCGCGGCGAAGTATATGGAGTTGGCACTCAAGTGGCAACAGCCGTGCGCGGATTGTTGGTCAAACTTCGCGCATCAACACCGACTTTTCGCAGCGGGATGCGCACAAAACAGGAATGAACCTGATTCAGCAAAAATGATGCTCAACCGGATGTTTTTTGTATACCCGCGAAATGCCGCCATGGCCTCGGGTCTTCAAGCCGCCAGGTAAAGAACAACGCCATAAAGCTGACCGGCTGCCAGCCAACTTCGTGGCGATGGCGAACCTGCCCGCATGGAGGAAACAGCTTGTTGCAATATTTCCTCGGCAGGCCGCGCCGCCTGATTACTTGATGTGCGCCAGAATGCCGTCCAGCTCGTCCAGGTTGTTGTAACTGATCACCAACTTTCCTTTCTTGCCCTGCTGCTGGATCTGCACCGGTGCACCGAGACGGTCCGACAGGTCGCTGATCAGTGCCTTCACATTGGGATCTTCCTTGGGCGCCGCCGGCTTGGCCGGTTTCGCCTTCTCGAAATCCCGGACCAGCTCTTCGGTCTGGCGCACTGACAGACCCTTGGCCACCACGGTGCGAGCGGCTTCGATCTGCTTATTGCCCGTCAGGGCCAGCAGCGCACGGGCATGGCCCATTTCCAGATCGCCATGCTCCAGCAGCTTCTTGACGTCGGATTCCAGGCTCATCAGGCGCAGCAGGTTGGTGACCATGGCGCGGGATTTACCCACTGCATCGGCAACCTGCTGGTGGGTAAGCCCGAATTCTTCCTTCAGGCGGCCCAGCGCGATGGCCTCTTCCATGGGATTGAGGTTTTCCCGCTGGATATTCTCGATCAGCGCCATGGCGATGGCGGCTTCGTCGGGCACCTCGCGGATCACCGCCGGAATGGTGTCCAGCTCGGCCATCTGGGCGGCACGCCAGCGGCGCTCACCAGCGATGATTTCGTAACGCTTGTCACCCAGTGGGCGCACCACGATGGGCTGCATCACACCTTGAGCACGAATGGATTCGGCCAGTTCTTCCAGGGCATCTGGCGACATGTCACGGCGCGGCTGGTAACGGCCTCGCTCCATGCACTCCACCGGCAGGTGGCGCAATTCGCCATCGCGGGGACGCTGATCGGGCTCACCCGTCGCTTCACCCTCGTTCTGCAGGCTCACTTCTTCCTGGTGCCGCTGATAGGACTCGTTGCTGCTAAGCAGGGCATCCAGGCCCTTGCTGAGACCGCGTTTACGTTTTGCCGCCATGGTGTTTCGTTCCTTATGAAGCTGCTGCAGGCTGGGCCTTGAGCGCCTGCTCACGACGCAGGATCTCACCGGCCAATGCCAGATAGCTGACCGCACCGCGGGATTTCGGATCGTAGGTGATCACCGGCGCACCGTGGCTGGGCGCTTCCGCCAGCCGCACGTTGCGCGGGATGATGGTGCGGTAGACCTTGTCGCCGAAGTGGCTGATCAGCTGGTTGGAGACATCGTTGGACAGGCTGTTGCGGGGGTCATACATGGTGCGCAGCAGGCCGCCGATGTGCAGCTTCGGGTTCAATACCGTGCGGATCTTCTCGATGGTGTTCATCAGCGCGGTGAGACCTTCCAGTGCGTAGTACTCACACTGGATCGGCACAATCACAGAGTCCGCCGCCGTCAACGCGTTGACGGTGAGCATGTTCAGGGATGGCGGGCAGTCGATGAGGATGTAATCGTACTGGTCACGGATACGCGCCAGCGCATTGCGCAGGCGGAATTCCTTGGCGCTCATGTCCAGTAGCTGGACTTCGGCGGCGGTCAGATCCCCGTTGGCGGCAATCAGGTCAAAACCGGAATCTTCCGGGGTACCAGTCACCGCCTGCTCGATGGCCACGTCATCGCACAGCACATCGTAAATGGTGTAGTCGGTTTCAAACTTGTCCACCCCGGACCCGGTGGTGGCATTGCCCTGCGGGTCAATATCCACAAGCATGACCTTCTTGCGGGTGGCCGCCAGCGACGCCGCCAGGTTCACACTGCTGGTGGTCTTGCCCACGCCGCCTTTCTGATTGGCTACGGCAAATACGGTGGTCACTGCGTTCTCCTTGATTGTACGCCTGACGCCTGGGGCCGAATGCCTGAGGCGGCACCCCGCTCCACATCAGGCCTTGTTCACTACCACCAGGGTGCGGGGCTCATCCAGTCCCGGCACAGTCAGGGTGTGATGGCGCCCTTGCCACTGCGTCGGCAGGGTGGCCAATTCTTCTTCCGTGCTGGCCGCTTTCATGGCCAGCAAACGGGTATTGTCGGTCATTATGGGCGTCATCAACGCCAGCATGTCCGACAAGGAAGCAAAAGCGCGACAAATAATCTGCGATGGGGCTTTACGGTACTGTTCCACGCGACCGTGCACAACCTCCACGTTATCCAGCCCCAGCTCCCGGCGGGCCTGGCGCACAAAACGGGTTTTCTTGCCGTTGGAATCCAGCAGCACGAATGCCTGCCGGGGGCGGACCACCGCCAGAATAATGCCGGGGATACCCGCGCCGGTGCCCACGTCCAGGGTGTCGCCCTCACCCAGATAGGGCAAAACGGCCAGGGAATCGAGCAGGTGACGGGTCACCATTTCCTGGGGATCGCGGATGGCGGTGAGGTTATAGGCCTGGTTCCATTTAACCAGCAGGTCCACATAGGCCAGCAACAGGCGCTGCTGGTCGTCACTCAGGGAAAGGCCCAGGGTATCGATCCCCCGGGCCAGGGTGTCAGCGAGACTCATGCTTGTTGGGCGGCCTTCTTTTGGTGGTGGTGTTTTTTCAGGTAGATCATCAGCAGGGAAATGGCCGCCGGGGTGACGCCGGGAATGCGCCCGGCCTGGCCCAGGGTCTGGGGGCGAATCTCGCCGAGCTTCTGCTTCACCTCATTGGACAGGCCTTTTACCTGGCCGTAATCGAATTCCGCCGGCAGCGCGGTGGTTTCCGCCGCCCGCAGTTTTTCGATCTCGTCGGCCTGGCGGTCAATATACCCTGCGTACTTGGCAAGAATTTCCATCTGCTCGATGACCGCCGCATCCGGGCGCTCCGCCAACGACACTGCATCCGCCAGGCTGGCGTAGGTCAGCTCCGGGCGCTTGAGCAAGTCGAGCAGATTGTATTCGTGGGCCAGGGGCTTCTCGATCAGGGCATTCACCGCCTCGGCTTGCGGCGTTTTCGGGCGCACCCAGGTGCTCTTCAGGCGCAGCTCTTCCTGCGCCATGCCCTCGCGCTTGGCATTAAAGGCAGCCCAACGTTCATCGTCCACCAGGCCCAGCTCGCGGCCTTTTTCGGTGAGTCGCAGATCGGCATTGTCTTCACGCAGCAACAGCCGGTATTCCGCGCGGCTGGTGAACATGCGATAAGGCTCCTGGGTGCCCATGGTGATCAGATCATCCACCAGCACACCGATGTAGGCCTCGTCCCTGCGCGGGGTCCAGGCGTCTTTGCCCTGGCTCAGCAGCGCCGCATTCAGGCCCGCCAGCAACCCCTGGGCACCCGCTTCTTCATAACCTGTGGTGCCGTTGATCTGGCCGGCGAAGAACAGCCCCGGCATGTGCTGGGTTTCCAGGCTATGTTTGAGATCCTGGGGATTGAAATAGTCGTACTCGATGGCGTAACCCGGACGGGTGATATGGGCGTTCTCGAAACCCCGAATGGAACGCACCGCCTGCAGCTGCACATCAAACGGCAGGCTGGTGGAAATGCCATTGGGGTATAGCTCGTGGGTATTGAGCCCTTCCGGTTCCACGAAAATCTGGTGGCTGTCCTTGTCCGGGTAGCGGTTCACCTTGTCTTCGATGGACGGGCAGTAGCGCGGCCCCACCCCATCAATCACCCCCGTAAACATGGGGCTGCGGTCAAAACCGCTGCGAATGATGTCGTGGGTCTGGGCATTGGTATGGGTGATATAGCAGCACACCTGCTGCGGGTGTTCTTCCACCTTGCCCAGATAGCTCATCACCGGCAGCGGGCGGTCGCCCCACTGCTCTTCCATTACCGAGAAATCTACGGTCTTGCCGTCGATGCGCGGCGGGGTGCCGGTTTTCAGGCGGTCGACACGGAACGGCAGCTCACGCAGGCGACGGGCCAGCGCATTGGACGGCTGATCCCCGGCACGACCGCCCTGATGATTGTCCAGGCCAATATGAATGACACCGCCCAGGAAGGTGCCGGCGGTGAGCACCACCGCATCGGCCATGAAACGCAGGCCCATATTGGTCACCACGCCCACACAGCGACCGTTTTCCACAATCAGGTCGTCCACGGCTTGCTGGAACAGGGTCAGGTCGGGCTGGTTTTCCAGGGTCCCGCGGATGGCGGCCTTGTACAGCTCACGATCTGCCTGGGCACGGGTGGCGCGCACCGCCGGCCCTTTGCGGGCGTTGAGCACACGAAACTGAATACCGCCTTTATCCGTGGCGCGGCCCATGGCCCCGCCCAGGGCATCGATTTCACGCACCAGGTGGCTCTTGCCGATACCGCCAATGGCCGGGTTACAGCTCATCTGGCCCAGGGTTTCGATGTTATGGGTGAGCAGCAGCGTTGAAACGCCCATGCGCGCAGAGGCCAGTGCCGCCTCGGTACCGGCATGGCCGCCGCCGATCACAATCACGCCAAATCGCTGGGAAAAATCCATCGTTTACTTACCTTGCAGGACAGGCCTGCTGCTCAAAATATAGTCAATTCGGGCGCGGTAGTATAAAGAGAACACCTCACGCTGCAAGCATCACGCGGTAGAGCCAGTATCAGCGCAGCACCGAAACGCCAGCTCGCACAGGAGAAACAGCCGTGTCGACACTCTGATCCGGCCAGTTTCGAGTTGCGAGAAACGAGTTTCGAAAGACATAAACCACAAACAGGCACTTCCTGAAGGTTTTCGTCACTCGAAACTCGTTACTCGCTTCTGTTTATCGCGCCGCCAGCGACGCTCCTACGGAGAGCATGTAGCGTGCAGCGTGTTGCGTGTAAGCTATTCTACTATAGAACCCTGATTCTCTTGGCATGGATTGCGCTTGGACTCTCTGAACCTGTTTCTTCTTATCGGCACCGGCCTGATGTTCACCGGCCTGCTGCTGGGCTCGCTGAGCGCCCGGTTCGGGGTGCCGTCGCTGCTGATTTTCCTGGTGGTGGGCATGCTCGCCGGCGAGGATGGCATCGGCGGCATCGAGTTCGATGATTTCTCCACCGCCTATGTGATTGGCAACATCGCCCTGGCGGTGATCCTGCTGGACGGGGGCCTGCGCACCCGATTAAGCACCTTCAAGCTGGGCCTGCGCCCGGCCCTTAGCCTGGCCACCCTCGGCGTGGCCATCTCCGCCGCCCTGGTCGGCGCCTTTACTACCTGGCTGATCGGGGTGGACTGGCGGGTGGGCCTGCTACTGGGCGGCATTATCGGCTCCACCGATGCGGCCGCGGTATTCAGCGTCATCAAGGGCGCCGGCGTCACCCTGAATGAGCGGGTGGCGAGCACCCTGGAGATCGAGTCCGGCCTCAACGACCCCATGGCCATCTTTATTACCCTGATGCTGGTGGGGCTGCTGGTGGACCCGGACGCGCAATGGGGCATCGGCATGCTGGTGACCCTGCTTCAGCAATTTGGCCTGGGTATATTGCTGGGCCTGTTACTGGGCGCGGTGATCAGCGAAGTACTGCTGCGGGTTCGCAGCAATGAAGGCCTGCACGCGCTGCTGTTGTGCAGCGGGGGCGCCATGGTCTTTGCCATCACCAATCTGGTGGGCGGCTCCGGTTTCCTGGCGGTATACCTGACCGGCCTGGTGGCGGGGAACCGCCGCGGAGGCACCGGCGACAATGTGCTCAAGTCCATGGATTCCATGGCCTGGCTGGCCCAGTCCGGCATGTTCCTGATCCTCGGTCTGCTGGTCACGCCTTCCCGGCTCACCGAAAACCTGCCCTGGGCCCTGGCCGTCGCCGCTTTTCTGATGCTATTGGCGCGCCCAGTGTCGGTATGGCTCAGCTTGCTGCCGTTCCGTTTCACCTGGCGCGAGGAAATTTTCATCGCCTGGACCGGGCTACGCGGCGCCGTTCCCATTGTGCTAGCCGTGTTCCCGCTACTGGCCGGGGTGGAACAAACCTATTTACTGTTTGATATCACCCTGGTGGTGGTGCTGATCTCCCTGCTTGGACAAGGGGCAAGCCTGCGGTTTGTGGCGCGCAAGCTGAAAGTTTCGGTGCCGCGCACCACCGAACCCAGGCAGACCGTGGCCCTGGCCGCCCCCCGCGACCGCTACCTGATGCAGTTTGAGGTGGAAGATGGCGCCAAGGCGGTGGGCAAAAGCCTGGCCGAGCTGGGGGAAGACGAACGTACGCCGTTGATTCTGTACCGTGACAAACAGGTGCTCAGCCTCGGTGACGACCCGAAAATTGCAGCCGGTGATTTGATTGCCTGGCTGGCGCCGTTATCACACAAGTCCAACCTCTCGGATCTGTGCCATAAATTAAGCAGCGATGAAAAACGCTATTACGGCGATTTCAGCGTGCTCGGCAAAACCCCGATCGCGCAGCTGGTCGCGATCTACGGCGTGGAAAGCCCACCGCCCTTGCTACAGGGCCTCACCGTGGCCGAATTGTTCAGCAAACAGGTCGGCCGGCATGCGGTGGTCGGCGATACCGTTCGCATCAGCAGCCTGCGGTTGCGGGCCCGATCGGTAGAAGATGGCAAGGTCGTGCTGGCTGGCTTGAAGCTGCCGGGGTAAAGCCACCGTCCCGAGTGACGAGAAACGCGTTTAGAAAGGCAAAACCGGTTTTGATTTTCGTCACTCGCTACTCGAAACTCGCCTCTCCACTCCAGAAATCCAGAAAGGACTCGTCATGGCTCGCTTTGATAATCACCGCATTCTGATCACTGGCGCCGGTGCCGGCATTGGTGCCCTGATGGCACAAGAGTTTGCCAAACAGGGCGCAGAAGTCATCGTCACTGCCCGCCGCATCAGCGCGGCCCGCCAGGTAGCTGACCAGATCAAGGCGGCCGGCGGCAAGGCCCACCCCTATGTGCTGGATGTGAGCAAGATTGCCTCCATTGCCAAATTCCGGGACAAACTGCATGAGGAAGTCGGCCCCATCACCGGCCTGATCAACAACGCCGGTGTCGTCTTTGGTGGCGAGTTCGAGCAGGTATCGCTGGAGCAGCATCTGAACACCTTCCGCATCAACACCGAAGGCTTGATGGCCACCAGCCATGCTTTTATTGAAGACCTGATCCAGGCGAAAGAAGGCTATCTGGTCAATATCGCCAGCGCCTCCGCCTTTGTGGGCCTGCCCTATGGCAGCACCTATGCCGCCAGCAAATGGGCTGTAGTCGGTTTCTCTGAGTCCATCCGCCTGGAACTGGATGTACGCAAAATCAAACATGTGCACGTGACCACCGTCTGCCCAAGCTACATTTCCACCGGCATGTTCGATGGCGTGAAGACACCCATGTTTACCCCCATGCTCACCCCCGAGAAAGTGGTCAACAGCATCATCAGGGGCATGCAGAAAAAAGACAGCTTCGTTATCGAGCCGCCCATCGCCAAATCCACGGAACTGCTCAAGGCCGTCCTCCCCCAGGGGGTTTGGGACGAAGTGGCTCTGCGCATCGGCGTCTCCACTTCCATGTATAGCTGGAAGGGGAAAAAATAGCTGCGAGCTACGAGCTTTGAGCTGTGAGGAAAACCCTTTCTACAGAGTTGCTGTGGGAACTTGTCTAGAGGTGCGATCGGACCCGCTGTGGGAACGTAACGCAGCGGAGTAACGCACGTAGTGCGGCCCCGAAGGGGTGAGCGCAGCGAATAACTTGCCTGCAAGCGATCCGAGCCTCGGCGAGGAAAATTGGTTCGCGTTGCGAGTTTCGAAAGGCAGAACCTCAAACCTCGTGTCTGACCGCCGGTTTTAGGTTTTCAAAACTCGGTACTCGAAACCCGCTTCTGGAATCCTTACCTCGCCAAGGCTCGGATCGCGCCTCAAGCGGCGCTCCTACAGCGGCTTCGTTGTGTTGTTGGTTTTCCTCTCAGCTCGTGGCTAGCAGCTCGCAGCTCAATCCGCCGTGAACGCCTATTCACCCTAACGCCAGCAGCCCCGCGCCTTGGCAGTCAATGCCTTCCCCCTTGAATTGCCTAACAATGCCCGCCCTGTTGCGCTGTCCGTTTCTGACAGTTAATCCGTTTTTTCAAGGGTGATTGCTATGCCGACCTACAAGGCCCCCGTGCGCGATATGCGCTTCTTGATGAACGAAGTCTTCGATTTCGAGAGTCACTACAAAACGCTGCCCAATGGTGAAGACGCTACCCCTGACATGGTGGAAGCCATTGTCGGTGAAATGGCCAAGCTGTGTGAGAACACCATTGCGCCTCTTTACCAGAGTGGCGACGAGGAAGGCTGCAAGCTGGAAGACGGCGTAGTCACCACCCCGAAAGGGTACAAGGAAGCCTACAACGAATTCGTGGCCGGTGGCTGGCAGGGTCTCAGCCACCCGGTGGAAGTGGGCGGCCAGGGCCTGCCCATGTCACTGGGCCTGATCAAACAGGAAATGATGGCGACGGCCAACTGGTCCTTCTCCATGTACCCGGGCCTGTCTTTGGGCGCCATGAACACCATCCAGATGCATGGCTCCGACGAACAGAAGCAGGATTACCTGGTACCGCTCACCGAGGGCTCCTGGGGCGGCACCATGTGCCTGACCGAACCGCAGTGCGGCACCGACCTGGGCCAGGTAAAAACCAAGGCCGAGCCGCAGAAAGACGGTTCCTACAAAATCTCCGGCACCAAGATCTTTATCTCTTCCGGTGACCATGACCTGACCGAAAACATTGTCCACATCGTGCTGGCCCGCCTGCCCGATGCGCCGAAAGGCACCAAGGGGATTTCCCTGTTCATCGTGCCCAAGTACCTGCCGGGCAAGATCGGTGAAGACAACGGCGTGAACTGTGGTTCCCTGGAAAAGAAAATGGGCATCAAGGCCTCCGCCACCTGCGTGATCAACTTCGATGAAGCCACCGGCTTTTTGATCGGCCCGGAGCATGGTGGCCTGGAGTGCATGTTCACCTTCATGAACAGCGCCCGTATCGGTACAGCCATGCAGGGTGTTGCCCACGCGGAACTGTCTTACCAGGGCGCCCTGCCTTACGCCAAAGAGCGCAAGTCCATGCGTGCCCTGTCTGGCAAGAAAGAGCCGGATGCCATCGCCGACAGCCTGATCCACCACGGTGACGTGCGCCGCATGCTGCTCAAGCAGAAGGCCATCGCTGAAGGCGGCCGCGCCATGATCTATTACGCCGCCCAGTACGCGGACAACATGATCGCCGGCATGCTCGAAGACGACATGAAGAAATACGAGCACTGGGACAGCGAGCTGGGCTTCCTGACGCCGATCCTGAAAGGGTTCCTGACCGAGAAAGGTCTGGAAGCCGCCAACGACGGCATGCAGGTATTCGGTGGCCACGGCTACATCAAAGAACACGGCATGGAACAGATCGCCCGTGACGCGCGCATCTCCACCCTGTACGAAGGCACCACCGGCATCCAGGCGCTGGACCTGCTGGGCCGCAAGGTTCTGCTGTCCTCCCGCGGCAAATGTGTGCGCGAATTCTCCAAGAAACTGGTGGATTTCGGCACCAAGAACCTGCGTGACCCCAAGCTGCGTCCGTTCGCCTGGAAGCTGCTGAAAATTGCCGCCGAGTGGAACTACCTGACCACCCGCATCATGCTGGTGGCCGCGAAAGATCGTGACATGGTTTCCACCGCCAGCTACGACTTCCTGATGTACAGCGGCTACGCCATGATGGCGTACTTCTGGGCACTACAGGCTGGCGTGGCCAACGACAAGCTGGAAAACGGTGGCAACGAGCCGGCGGAATTCTACAAGGCCAAACTGGCCACCGCAGAATTCTACTTCGACCGCATGCTGCCCAGCGCCAAGGGCCATGCCGAAGCGGCACTGAAGCCCACCAAGAGCACCATGCAAATGAGCGCAGAAGACTTCTCGTTCGATTACGAGTAACCGTCCTCCGTTCATGAAAAAGGTGGCCCCATAGCCACTGCTGTCGCACCGTTGGCAGCCTCATAAAGCGAACCTCATTTGAGGTTCGCTTTTTTTGTGCTTGTCAGGCTCTGACGGCCGGAAAGCTGACACATGGCCATGCCAATGAATGGATCCCAGCGCGTGACGGATATCAGTTTTTGGCCGTGATGATGCTTTTTGGCCAGCCTCTCAAAATCATGTCTCGAAACCGGTTTGAGCAGCTGGAGAATTGTAACCAGTTCGGTTCAGGCTTTTTCATTTGCCCCTAAACTGTGGGACAGCAGTGGGATTCGGCCGCGTTTTTTATTGCCTGACTGTTCGCCCTGCCCGACGGCCCCGGGCAATCCCTTTCCTTTTCTCTCTCCCCCATCTTGGGTATGCGCTTGGCGCCATCCAGCTGCTACATTAACCATCGTTCTATCGGGGTTTTACATCATCGAATTAATGATCGGGGAAGGTCATGACCATCTTGAAACCATTGCTGACCACAACGGTGGCTTGCATTCTGGCCGGCTGTGCCGCTCATCAACCCGGGCGCTCGTTTCACAGTGATACGCTGGCTCAACTCAAAGCGGCTCAGAACGCCCTGTATGCCGAGGTCGTCGATCCTGTGGATCAGTGGCCCGAACAAACGCAGCGAGATATCAGCGCTTTGCAATCCGATTTTGCCACCCGCTACCAGCAGGATTTCCCGGTCGGTGAAGTCTATGCGGATTTTCACACCCTGGATGAGTGCCGCTTGCCGCAGGAACGGGCCCTGGAGATTGCCGGTCTGAGCCCCGACATGGTTAACCCGGTGAGCAAAAGCGCTACCATTAAAAGCTTGTCCACCGTTGACTATGAACAGATTAGCGTTCGCTCAACCCAGGCCGGCTGCAACGCGCTAGCGTCCGTCAAGATGCATATTGTCCCCAATATGGTGGTGGAGCTGAAGCAATTGCCCGACACCTTCAAACATCCGGTTTATATGCATGCGGTTTACACCAACCACATCAAGAACCAGGTGAACATCAATGGCAGCTGGAAAAAAAGCGACTTGGGAAAATCGCGCATAACCGTAAAGCGATATCGTCGTGAGAGCGGGCTAACGGATTTCCCCATTATCAAAACCACCTGGCAAAAAACCGATAGCCTCAAACAAGGCGATGTCGACACCTCCCGGTTTATCGATAAACCCATGTACGTCGCTCACTATATTGCCTCTGCGGACCAGGCTCCGTACCAGGCCATCACGTTAATTCGCCAAACCATCACCAATAAAACCGGCAACACCATCAGCATGCGCTGGCAAGACGGTGGCCATTCCATGAACCGCACCTGGACGCATAGTGGCACCGTTCTTGGCCAGAAAGATGGTGTCCAGCACGGCGTTTTCATCGTTGTCAGCTATGCCGGTGTGCAAAGTATCTACTGTAAAGACATGGGCCAATCGATGAACTATTTCAGAATTGAAAATACCTACGATTGCGTAAGCGCCGCAGAAAGTGACATGGGCCAGGCGGGTGTTTATATGGATCCCTTGTTGAAAATTCGTAGCGGTTTCTCTGCTCCCGCCGTCGCCAAACCCAGCGCCCCCGCCCAGCCAACAGCCCCGTCTCCAGTAGCGGACTCTGCCTCCGATTCCATGGCTAGCGCCACATCGGAATGCGCCAAAGCCTATGCCGCCAAAGAAGCCTGTGGCCGTATTCCCGGCGACCCCTTTGGTATTGCAACCAAACTGTGCATCAGCGCCGCCAAGAAAAAATTCGGCGGGCTCAACTGTCCGATCCCGCTTTAGCCTGCCTCGCCTTTATACAAGACCAACGGCCAACAGGCCGTTGATCATCCATCCCTGTTAATCCCCCAGCGTATTCTGGCGGTACCACCGGCATACCCCATATAGGCGATGCGACCACCGCGTGCTGAGCCGTACCCTAGCCAGGTTGATCACTTATTCCTTTCAGCCTCGCGGTACATCATGAGAAAGATCCTTGTCTGTTTTTGGTTGGCACAACCGCTTCTGGTTTCGTCCACTCTGGCGGAATGGGGAGACTACCAGCGTTTTACTGCGGTGGAGGGCATCGTGATGTACGTCCGTTATAACAATCACAAGCACTGTACGGATGTGGCCTGGAAGGCGGAAAATACCAGCGGGATGACGGTATTGCCCTCCATTGCCGAAAGGCAGTACACCTGCCGAAGCGGCCATGTGCACAGCAGTGACCGCACCGAGGCTGTGCCTCTGGGCCCGGGTGATCATTCTCCCCCTCAACGTGACCACTGCGTGTGTGAAGGGGAAGGGGGCGTCATGCAAACCCATGCCACGCTAAGTGTACGTACACCGTAAGTTGCCACCCCGTCGATCTGCGGCGCCCACTGGCTGACCGCAATGCTTCTTTTTCCGGCACAAAAAAAGCGGCCCCCTTTCGGGGGCCGCCTCTTAAAGACTTGCCTTGAATCTATCGAGACTTAGTTGTTCTCGAACTGACCCATGGTGTTGTCTTTACCGCCAGCTTTCAGTGCTGCTTCGCCAGAGAAGTACTCTTTGTGGTCATCACCGATGTTGGAACCGGCCATGTCCTGGTGCTTCACAGTAGCGATACCCTGACGGATTTCCTTACGCTGAACGCCTGCAACGTAGGCCAGCATGCCTTCGTCACCGAAGTAGCCTTTAGCCAGGTTGTCGGTGGACAGAGCCACAGTGTGGTAAGTCGGCAGAGTGATCAGGTGGTGGAAGATACCTGCTTCACGGGCCGCGTCACGCTGGAAGTTCTTGGTCCACTCGTCAGCCAGCTCAGCCAGCTCGGTGCCATCGTAGTCGGCGCTCATCAGACGATCGCGATCGTAGGCGGATACGTCTTTACCTTCTTTCTCCCAAGCATCGAATACCTGCTGACGGAAGTTCAGGGTCCAGTTGAAGGACGGGCTGTTGTTGTAAACCAGCTTGGCGTCCGGCACCACTTCGCGGATACGGTTAACCATTTCTGCGATCTGGCCAACGTGGGGCTTCTCGGTTTCGATCCACAGCAGGTCAGCGCCGTTCTGCAGGCTGGTGATACAGTCCAGAACAACACGGTCGATACCGGAACCGGCTTTGAACTGGAACAGGCCGGAAGCCAGACGCTTCGGCTTGAGCAGCTTGCCATTGGACTTGATCACAACGTCGCCGTTGTTGATGTCGGCAGCAGACTCGATCACGTCACCGTCCAGGAACGCGTTGTACTGGTCACCCAGATCGCCCGGCTCGTTGGTTACAGCGATTTGCTTGGTCAGGCCAGCGCCCAGGGAGTCGGTACGGGCAACGATCACACCGTCGTCAACACCCAGCTCCAGGAACGCGTAACGTACCGCGTTGATCTTGGCCAGGAAGTCGGCGTGAGGAACGGTTACTTTACCGTCCTGGTGACCACACTGCTTCTCGTCAGAAACCTGGTTTTCGATCTGGATACAGCAAGCGCCAGCTTCGATCAGCTGCTTGGCCATCAGGTAGGTGGCTTCCGGGTTACCGAAGCCCGCATCGATGTCAGCAATGATCGGCACAACGTGAGTTTCGAAGTTGTCGATCTGACCGATGATTTCTTTCTGCTTGGCTTCGTCGCCAGCTTCTTTGGCGTCGTCCAGAGCACGGAACAGGTGGTTCAGTTCCCAGGCATCAGCCTGCTTCAGGAAGGTGTACAGCTCACGGATCAGGTCAGCGACAACAGTCTTCTCGTGCATGGACTGGTCAGGCAGCGGACCGAACTCGGAACGCAGCGCAGCAACCATCCAGCCGGACAGGTACAGGTAACGACCTTTGGTGCTACCGAAGTGCTTCTTGATGGAGATCATTTTCTGCTGGCCAACAAAACCGTGCCAGCAACCCAGAGACTGGGTGTACTTGGAAGTGTCAGCGTCATAGGCCGCCATGTCTTCACGCATGATCTTGGCGTTGTACTTGGCGATGTCCAGATGCGTGTTGAAACGGTTTTGCAGACGCATGCGAACCGCAGATTCCGGGTTGATATCTTTCCAGGTGCTTTGTGCACCAACCACGGAGCCCAGTGCTTCGATGTCTTTGGTGTATGACATGGTGAACCTCTGAATATGAAATTGGTTTATCGACGCCGGAGAGGGGCAACCCTGCTCATGTCGTTTCATGCCGGTCTACCGATGCCGCGCATTCTAGTGCCCCCCAACACATAAACATAATCAATATGATCTATATTCGGTATTCACAATATGAATGACATGATATTGCCGCGTCGATGGAAAGTGTGGCTGACCAGTCACCTCAGTCTTAAGCACTAGATAGAAGCGGCCGTTGCCATCGCTCAATGAGACAGCGCCCTGATTAACCGAAACGCCCGTGTTTTGCGGCCCGCACACCGTGACCCACCCTCCCCTTTGCGACTATGATCACCTCTGCACAGCTGGCATGGAGAGTGCATTACTTGTTAACAGGCTATTGATCAGCCTGCCAGGTATACAGCCTGTGCCCAGGGAGAAAATTATTATCAAGGGGAAACTATGAAAGCGCTTAGTCCGGTGGACCAACTTTTCCTGTGGCTGGAAAAACGCCAGCAGCCCATGCACGTGGGCGGTTTGCAGCTGTTTTCCTTTCCTGAGGATGCCGGCCCGAAGTATGTCAGTGAACTGGCCCGGCAAATGCGGGACTACTGCCACCCGGTTGCTCCGTTCAACCAGCGGCTGACCCGTCGGCTCGGCCAGTATTACTGGACCGAAGACAAGCAATTCGATATCGACCACCACTTTCGCCACGAAGCGCTGCCCAAGCCCGGCCGCATCCGTGAACTGCTCTCCCTGATCTCCGCCGAGCACTCCAATCTGCTGGATCGGGAACGTCCCATGTGGGAAGCCCATTTGATCGAAGGCATCCGCGGTCGCCAGTTTGCGCTTTACTACAAGATTCACCATTCGGTGATGGACGGCATCTCCGCCATGCGCATTGCCACCAAGACCCTCTCCACGGACCCTGCCGAGCGGGAAATGGCGCCAAGCTGGGCCTTCAATACCCGCAAGCGCACCCGCTCCCTGCCCAGCAACCCGGTGGACGTGGCCTCCAGCATGGCACGCCTGACCGCCGGCATCAGCAAGCAAGCCGCCACGGTGCCGGCGCTGGCGCGAGAAATCTACAAGGTCACCCAGAAAGCGAAAAGTGATGAGAACTATGTGTCCATTTTCCAGGCCCCGGACACCATTCTTAACAACACCATCACCGGTTCACGCCGCTTTGCCGCCCAGAGCTTCTCGCTGCCGCGCCTGAAAGGCATTGCCAAGGCTTACGGCTGCACCATTAACACCGTGGTGCTGTCCATGTGTGGCCACGCCCTGCGTGAGTACCTGATCAGCCAGCATGCGCTGCCGGATGAGCCTCTGATTGCCATGGTGCCCATGAACCTGCGCCAGGACGACAGCGCCGGCGGCAACCAGATCGGCATGATTCTGGCCAACCTGGGCACCCACATCTGCGATCCGGCCAACCGTCTGCGGGTAGTGAATGACTCCGTGCAGGAAGCCAAATCCCGATTCTCACAAATGAGTCCCGAGGAAATCCTCAACTTCACCGCCCTGACCATGGCGCCCACCGGCCTCAACCTGCTCACCGGCCTGGCCCCCAAATGGCGCGCGTTCAACGTGGTGATTTCCAACGTCCCCGGCCCGAAAGAACCGCTGTACTGGAACGGCGCTAAACTGCAAGGCATGTACCCGGTCTCCATTGCCCTGGATCGCATCGCCCTGAACATCACCCTGACCAGTTATGTGGACCAGCTGGAGTTCGGCCTGATCGCCTGCCGCCGCACGCTGCCTTCCATGCAGCGACTGCTGGATTATCTGGAACAGTCGGTACGCGAACTGGAAATCGGCGCGGGCCTTAAATAGTCACGCCGGGCGCCTGACGCTGGATGCCTGACGGCTCGGGCGTCAACGTCCGGTATTCGGTAATACACGCATGGCAACCGAACTGAAACGCATCACCCGGGGCGAGCTCACCTGCTGGCAACTGCACCATCGCGGGCAAACAATGGTGATCGCCGAACAAGGCGCCCAGGTGCTCGAGTACGGCCGTGACGGCGAACCGCCCATACTCTGGCTCAGTGAGCAGGCGGCCTATCAGGCAGGCCATGGCGTGCGCGGCGGCGTGCCGGTGTGCTGGCCCTGGTTCGGCGCGCTGGAACGCAACCCGGACAGCGTGACACAGCAATACTCTCTCGATAATCCCCCCGCCCATGGCCTGGTCCGCCGGCAACCCTGGCAGTTGAGCGAGCACCAGCTGGACGGTGAACAGGCACGACTGGTTTTCCAGCTGGCAGAACACGCCAACCGTCAGCACCTCCCCC
>NZ_LWEZ01001813.1:0-788 GCF_001634945.1 Alcanivorax sp. HI0044 | reverse complement strand
TCCTCTGACGTAGACGCCGAAGACAACCGCTCATAGGCAACCAGAGACACTTTCGCATCAATCACCACATCCTTGTTTTCCGGCAGGTGAACGATGGCATCGGGCAGGCGACGCTGGCCGCTCTCGTCCTTCAGGGTGACCTGGGTTTCGTATTCACGGCCCCGGGTCAGGCCGGAAGACTCCAGCACCCGCTCCAGAATCATTTCACCCCAGTTACCCTGGGTCTTGGCCTGCCCTTTCAACGCATCGGTCAGGTTGCGGGCGTCTTCGTGCATCTGCTGGTTCAGGCTTTTCAGGTGGCCCAGCTGTTCGATCAGGGACGCCTGGGCGCGGGTCTCGTCACTGTGAATCTGGTCCACCCGGCGACGGAAATCCGCCAGCTGCTCACGAAACGGCTTGAGCATGCCATCCAGGCCCTGTTGGTGCTGCTCCTGCAGCTGCTTGCCGCGCTGCTCAAGCACCTTCCCTGACAGGTTTTCAAACTCCTGTTTCAGCTGGTTGCGGCTTTGCTCGGAAAAGGCCAGTTTCTCCTGCTGGCCAGCCAGACGTTCTTCCAGCCGCGCTTTCTCGGACCCCAACTGTTGCAACTGCGCGTCGCTGTCCCGTTGACGCTGTTGCTGCTCTTGCAGCTGCTGCTTGAGCAACGGCACCTGGGCCAAGGGCTCGCTCAAGGCCTGCTTTTCCGCCAACAGCGCCGCCTCGCGAACCGCCGCCCGGCGCCGCTCGATCAGCACAGCCAACAGTGCCGCCACGGCTCCACAACATAGCGCTGCCAGCGCCATCATTGC
>NZ_LWEZ01001812.1:0-500 GCF_001634945.1 Alcanivorax sp. HI0044 | reverse complement strand
CGGCAGCCTGAAATTTCTCGGCCTGATTGATGACACGACCTGGGAACTCACTATTTTCGCGGTTACCAGCCTGTTGCTGCTGGTGTTTGTTCGCCGGGTTCTCAATGACAAGCTGATGGGGCGCGAACGGCAACGCCAGGGCGAGGAAGACAGCGCCGGCCTGATCGGCCACCGCGCCACCGTGGCTGAAGCCTTTGCCAAAGGCACAGGCACCGTAAACTACCGTGGCGCACGCTGGCAGGCCCAGTGCAGCCAGCCGCTGAACCCTGGTGACATGGTACGCATCACCCAGCACGAAGGACTCTGGCTGACAGTGGAACCCTGGCCGGCGGTTAAACCTGAAAACGACTGACGAACCCATTACGGATTTCTCTTTCTTTCATCACTCTACGCAATAACAAGGAACTGTATTCATGGCTGGTTTGATTATTTCCGGACTTCTCGCCCTCGGCGTTGTCGTGCTGCTCTTCATGGTCATTCGTATCGTGCCCCAGCGGCAG
>NZ_LWEZ01001811.1:0-600 GCF_001634945.1 Alcanivorax sp. HI0044 | reverse complement strand
TTTGCTCGGCAGGCCGGTAACCCTGGTAATCAACAACGCCGGCGTCGGCCTCGGTGGCCCAATCGGCGAGGTGTCACTTGAAGATTGGCACTGGTGCATGAACGTCAATCTATGGGGAGTTATTCACGGCTGCCATTATTTTGCCCCTCAGCTTCGCGATCTGGGCTATGGAGGCATCATCAATGTGGCCTCTGCTGCCGCATTCGGGTCCGCCCCGGAAATGGCCGCCTACAACGTCACCAAGGCGGGGGTGCTGGCCCTGTCCGAAACGCTGTCTTCTGAACTGACCGGTACCGGCGTAAAAATCACGGCCCTGTGCCCAACCGTGGTCCCGACCAATATCGTCGAGAATGGGCGCCTGCCTGAACGTCGCCGTGACTTTGCCCGTTCAGCGATGACCCGCTATGCCCTCACCAACGCCGACCAGGTGGCCCGACAGACCCTCAGTGCCCTTGATCGAGGTGAGCTTTACATGCTGCCACAAATTGACGGCCGGCTTGCCTGGCGGTTGAAACGCCTGACGCCACGACTATACGCCCGCGCGATTGGCGAAGCTTACAGAATGCTGGCTGATTAAACCGCATTAGTGGAAACGAAACA
>NZ_LWEZ01001810.1:0-739 GCF_001634945.1 Alcanivorax sp. HI0044 | reverse complement strand
CCAGTTCTGGTCCGGCCCTTTACCATTGATCAGGCCCGTAAAGCCATGCACGTCTTCGACGTCTGCTTTCATCATGCGCATGCCACCCCAGGCCATGCGATCCCGAACTGTGTTCATAAAACCGTTCTCGGACACATCCGAGAAAAACTCGCCCACGGTCTGCTGATCGCGGTTGTAATAATCAGTCATCATTTTCAAGTTGCGCATGATGCGATCACCGGAATGCGGGTGTTTGTCGGTCAATTGGACGACGTATTCGCGGTCGTAACGGAACGGTTCACGCCCCTCGGGTTCGATAACGATGGAACCGTAGGCGCCATCCGGCTCCTGAAAACCAGAGTGGCTGTGGAACCAGTAGGTGCCCGCTTGCTGGATGGGAAATTCGTAGGTAAAGGTTTCACCCGGCTTGATGCCCGGGAAACTGATACCTGGTACTCCATCCTGATCGAAAGGAAGGATCAGACCGTGCCAGTGAATGGACGTCATCTCATCCAGATTGTTGGTCACGTTGATCCTGACGTTTTCGCCTTCTTTGAAGCGCATCACCGGCCCCGGAGATACGCCATTGTATCCAATGCCTTCTTTCACGAAATCGCCAGTATCAATTTTTACCCGGTCGACCGTCAGGTCGTACTCACCAGCCATAACCATGGCTGGCATCAGCAGGCTTAAAAGTCCTGTCAGTAGGCGTGTTTTCATCTTTTTCTTACTCCAAACTGCACTTCGTTGAAGCAGGGCT
>NZ_LWEZ01001809.1:0-1016 GCF_001634945.1 Alcanivorax sp. HI0044 | reverse complement strand
GTTGTGCCGAGGGTTTCGTTCACTTCCGGCTGGACATAGTTGGACAGTTCGTTGGCAAAGATGTTGTGGTTATCGCCCTGCCCGCTAAGGGTATAGAGCGCGGACACGTTTTCAGAACGCTTGCCGTCCACCATCAATTTCAGCGCCAGCCCCGGTGCAAAGCCACGGTCTGATGGGTCGCCGGTAACAGACAATCTCAGCAGGCCGTGATCTGCCCCCTGGAACAGGCCGGTGTAGCCATGGCCTGCCGTCGGCACGAACTGCACCTTGGCCAGGGCACCGCGAGGGTGAATCGGCTTGCTGTAGCCCGGCGGGCTCACGTCGGTCACATCCTGCACCTTCTTCCACAGGACGGAGTTGATCAGGCCACCAATATCGATGGGTTCGATGGCCGGCACTTCACCGTCTTCGTAGCTGGTACGCAGGGCGCCGTTGACCCACAGGTGGTCCTGTTTCGCCTGGGCAGACCAGGATTGATAATCCTCGGGAATTTTCAGGCCCCAGGGCTTGAAGGCGTTATCCATGCCCACCAGGCTGCTGGCCAGGTTCGGGTAGTGGCGACGGATGATGTCGACCATGGTGTTCTCTTCCACCCAGTCGATCCCTTCAGCGGTGTACACCTCGTCAGTGTAATCGGTGGTGAAGAAGCGGTCGGTCATCAGGCGACGTGACGCATTGAGGATGAAGATCTGGAAAGACGTTTCACCAAAGCCAAAGCCTTCCGGGCGCGTCTCTTCTGCCAGCTGGCCCACCAGGGTATCGATCATTTCGATATCGTTGTTGTACAGCGCCTTCAGGTCAGCCACCAGCTGCGGATCACTGGACAACTGCTCGAAGCTGGTAATCGGCTTGAGGCCGATTTGGCGACGGAACTCGTTGTAACGGGGCACGCCACGTTCACGGTCACGCAGCACGTCGATGGCCGCCATATCAATGTCGCCAATCAACGGCATGGACAGGTTACGCAGGAAGTCCGGGTAGTTGTTCAGTGTCAGCGCACCCGGGTGGGTGATACC
>NZ_LWEZ01001808.1:0-417 GCF_001634945.1 Alcanivorax sp. HI0044 | reverse complement strand
CGATCATGCTGGTCACACCGCGACCATGGGCCGCCGCGATCGGCAGCACCTCGGTGAGGCCCAGCGAAAAGAACTCGGACATGGCCGAATCCGCATCCACCCCATCGGTCTTGTTAACGATCAGGTAGGTGGGTTTGGGCAGCTTGCGCAACTCGCTGGCAATCTGTTCATCGGCGGCGGTCAGGCCGGCACGGCCGTCCACCATAAACAACACCACATCGGCTTCGCCCACGGCCTGCAGGGATTGACTGGTCATCGGCACGTCGATGCCGTCATCGTTCTCGCCGATACCGCCGGTATCCACCACCGTGTACAAATAGCCGCCCAGCTGGCCATCCCCGTATTTACGGTCACGGGTAAGCCCCGGGAAATCGGCCACCAGGGCATCCCGGGTACGGGTCAGTCGGTTGAAGAGTG
>NZ_LWEZ01001807.1:0-935 GCF_001634945.1 Alcanivorax sp. HI0044 | reverse complement strand
ACGAATGCTGTCTTCGCCGGGCTTCTTGGAGGTGCGATGTTCGCCTTCCGGCAGCAACTCCAGATCCGTAAACCCTTCCAGAATATGCTCGATCATGCTGGTCACACCGCGACCATGGGCCGCCGCGATCGGCAGCACCTCGGTGAGGCCCAGCGAAAAGAACTCGGACATGGCCGAATCCGCATCCACCCCATCGGTCTTGTTAACGATCAGGTAGGTGGGTTTGGGCAGCTTGCGCAACTCGCTGGCAATCTGTTCATCGGCGGCGGTCAGGCCGGCACGGCCGTCCACCATAAACAACACCACATCGGCTTCGCCCACGGCCTGCAGGGATTGACTGGTCATCGGCACGTCGATGCCGTCATCGTTCTCGCCGATACCGCCGGTATCCACCACCGTGTACAAATAGCCGCCCAGCTGGCCATCCCCGTATTTACGGTCACGGGTAAGCCCCGGGAAATCGGCCACCAGGGCATCCCGGGTACGGGTCAGTCGGTTGAAGAGTGTGGATTTGCCCACATTGGGCCGCCCCACCAGGGCGATTACCGGCTTCATAGTCATCTCAACGAGGTTTCAACGGCGCTATGGTAACGCCAAAGGGGGATTCAAACGAAAAAATCTGCGCGGGGCGCAGATTTTTCAGGTATCGAGAAACCGGACCGGTTATTTGGGGCGCACCGTGTAGGCCGCCAGTTTGCCGTCGTAACTCAACACATAAAGGGTGTCTTCATAGCTGACCGGGGTACCCGCAAAGCCGTCACCGTCGTGCTTCTTACGGGCCACCAGGGTGCCGTCATCCGCATCCATCCAGTGCAGGTAGCCTTCAAAATCACCCACCACCATCAGGTCGCCCTGCACGGCAGTGCCGGTCAGTCGGCGGCCGTACAGCTTGTCCTGTTGCCAGAGCACGCTACCGGTGCGCTGGTCCACGGACC
>NZ_LWEZ01001806.1:0-638 GCF_001634945.1 Alcanivorax sp. HI0044 | reverse complement strand
GTTGCTGGTGACCCTGGATGATCGCAATGCTCGCGCCGAACTGGCCCGGGCGGAAGCCGAGTACCAGCGGGCCAGGGCCGATTACCGCCGCGGCCAGCAGCTGGTGGAGCGGCGCGCCATCTCCCAGTCTGAAGTTGATACGTTCCGGACCACCCTGGAAGCGGCGGAGGCCAGCCGCAATGTGGCTCGCGCCAATTTTAACGACCATACCATCCGCGCGCCGTTTGCCGGGGTGTTGGGGTTGCGGCAGGTGGACCCCGGTGCCTACCTGCAGACGGGCAACCCGATTACGACCCTGGACAACCTGGGGCACCTGGAGGTGGATTTCCAGATACCCGAACGCTATCTGGCCAAGTTGGCCGTGGGCTTGCCGGTGCAGGCCCGTAATTCAGCGTTTGAAGACCAGGTTTTTGAAGGCGCCATCACCCATCTGGATTCCCGGGTTAGCAATAGCAGCCGCAGCCTTACCGTGCGTGCACGTCTGAACAACCCCCAGGGCCAACTGTTGCCGGGCCAGTTTCTGCGGGTGTCTGTGCAGCTGGCGGAACGGGCCGCGTTGCTGGTGCCGGAGCAGGCAGTGATCACCCAGGGGGCCCAGAGCTATGTGTTCACGGTGAGCCCGGACAATCTCGCCCAGC
>NZ_LWEZ01001805.1:0-824 GCF_001634945.1 Alcanivorax sp. HI0044 | reverse complement strand
CGTGTGATGTCCCAGCTGAAAACCCCGATTATCGCCACCGTCATTGGCGAGGGCGGGTCTGGCGGCGCCCTGGCCATCGGTGTCTGCGACCATTTGCAGATGCTGGAATTCTCCACCTATTCGGTGATTTCCCCGGAAGGCTGTGCCTCGATTCTCTGGCGCAGTGCCGACAAGGCCCCGGAAGCGGCGGAAGCCATGGGCCTGACGGCCGGCCGGCTGCATGAACTCGGCATCGTGGACCAAGTGATCAAGGAGCCGTTGGGCGGCGCTCACCGTGATCACGACCAGGCCGCGGACGCCGTTCGCAAGGCGCTGGAAACCCAGCTGGAATCGCTGCGCGCCATGGACATGGATGCGCTGATCGACCGCCGTTACGAGCGCCTGATGAGCTACGGCAACGTGACCAGCGACCCCGCTGACGAATAACCATGTCCTATGCTGCCGGGTTCAGCCAGTCGCTGGCTGAACAGGCCCCCGACGGGCCTCTGCTGCTGGCCCTCAGTGGCGGTCTGGACTCCTGCCTGTTGCTTCATCTCCTGATCAAAGCGGGTCTGGGTCCGCGTCTTTCCGCTGTTCATATTGACCATCAATTGCAGGCCGATAGCCAGGGCTGGTCGCGTTTTTGCCAGTCGCTGGCGGACCAGCAAGGTATCCCGCTCGCTATTGAAACGGTGGCTGTCGACATGGCCAACGGGCTCGAAGCCGGTGCCCGTGAGGCCCGTTATCGTGTGCTATTGCCGCTGGCGCGCGCCCAGGGCGCAACACTGGTGATGGCCCACCATCGCAATGATCAGGCGGAAACCCTGCTGTTCCGGCTGCTGCGT
>NZ_LWEZ01001804.1:0-1001 GCF_001634945.1 Alcanivorax sp. HI0044 | reverse complement strand
TGGCATGGATTCCGGGGCTGCTCCGGCGAGCGCGGATCTTGACGGCGAAGGCATCACTGACGACGGTATGCAGGATGATGAGACTGATGCCAGCTCCGCTAGCGATCCCCAGGCTGATGGCAGCTCGGCTGAGCAGAGCGATGATGGCTCGTCCATGCTCGCGGCTAATGGTCTGGATCGTCTGCTACTCAGTTTCACCAGCAATTGCTGGATCAAGGTCACCGATGCCACCGGGCGCACTCTGCGCCAGGGCGAGCAATCCGGTGGCGCATCCCTGATGCTGGATGGTAAAGCGCCATTCAGCCTGACTCTCGGTAACGCCGGCGCGGTGGACGAGTTGCTGGTCAACGGCAGCGCTGTCACCTTGCCGACGGATTCCCCCGGTAAAGTTGTGCGAATCTCCGCTCCCTGATTCGCGAGGGTAGAAAACACCATGGAACCGGAAGTTAAAATCCAACGTCGTAAAACCCGCCAAATCATGGTGGGGAATGTCCCTGTCGGTGGCGATGCCCCGATCTCCGTACAAAGCATGACCAATACCGAAACCTGTGATGTGGACGCCACCGTTGGCCAGATCCGCCGTTTACAGGATGCCGGTGTGGATATCGTGCGGGTGTCGGTGCCGTCCATGGATGCCGCGGAAGCCTTTGGCAAAATTCGCAAGCAGGTGGATGTGCCGTTGGTGGCGGATATCCATTACGACTACAAGATTGCCTTGGCGGTGGCTGAGCAGGGTGTGGATTGCCTGCGTATCAACCCCGGCAATATTGGCCGCGAAGACCGTATCAAGGCAGTGATTCAGTGCGCCAAGGACAAGGGATTACCAATCCGTATCGGCGTGAACGCCGGCTCCCTGGAAAAAGAATTACAGCGTAAATACGGCGAGCCCACGTCCGACGCCCTGGTGGAATCCGCCATGCGCCATGCGGACATTCTCGACCGCTATGATTTTCAGGACTTCAAGGTCAGTGTGAAGGCCTCCAACGTCTTCATGACCCTTC
>NZ_LWEZ01001803.1:0-14997 GCF_001634945.1 Alcanivorax sp. HI0044 | reverse complement strand
CCCAGATTCTCTCCCGGCGCGGCCATGCTCAGGTGACTCACGTCAGGGGCAGGTGGAGGCGGAGCCTGTTCCCCGCTATCCATATCCTCTCCCACATCCGCTACCGTGAACGCCCCGGCAAATCCGGTTCCGCCGGTACGAATGGTCCCCACGGTCTCCAAGTCTCCGCTGCTTTGTACCTGAGCCCCGGCCTGCCCTGATGGAGAGCCCGACTCGACGGCAGAAGGCTGGGCCTGCGGCGCAGACACCGGCGCAGCAGCGGGCGCCGGTGGCGAGGCACCCGCGGATACAGGCCGGATGTCGCACTCCGCGCCGGCCTGCTTCATCAACGCGCGAAACTTCATGGCCATGGCCTGATCGGCATCTTTCTTGATCACCACTGGCTGGCCGGAAAACAGTTTCTCAACCCGGGCGCTGTCCATCTTGAACAAACGCCCCAGATTGCTCTTCACCGTGGCCAGGTCAGCACCGCCGACCAACTTCCCGGAAAACACGATATGGAAACGAGCATCACTCATGCTGTTGCGTTTCTCCCTTCAGGCAATTCAGTTTTCAGGCAGATTCAATCCATCTGCGCCGCACAATACTCCGCCAGCGCCGCAATGGTCCGTGACGGGTTCAGCCCCAGAGCCCGGGGCACCATGGCGCCATCCACAACATAGAGACCAGGATAATTGAACACTTCCCCGGCATGGTTCACCACCCCCTGTTCCACAGAATCCGCCATATTGCAGCCACCCAGTGGATGCGGTGTAACCAGATTCTTGAACCAGGTCCAGGTAGCGGGGGTCATCGGGTTGCCGCCAGTGGCGGCCGTCAGCGCCAAATGGCGGTCGGCCAGCCCCTGCACCGCCTTTTCTGCCTTGCGATAATCCCACTTGAGCTTCAGGCGATCACGCTTCCATGGCCAGTACCAGCGCCGGCCCAGAGAAAAGGTGCCACCGGGATCATCCATGGCCTGGCCAAACCAGGGCATCATTTTGCCAAAGGGATTGCTGCTGTCGCCATATTTAAGCATGGCCGCACCCAGCCGGGTGCCGGCAAACCGGGATTGCTTGCCCAAACGCTCCAGCCAGCTGCCAAGAATATCCGGCAAGCCACCGTCTTCCACAAAATACCGGGCGCCATTGTCCGAACCATCCAGATAATCGATGGCGCTGGTGATGGTCGGGCCCCGCGTAGGTGAAATCTGACGATCTTCATAGAAAGCCGCCGTGGCAAAATCGCCGTTACTGCTCCAGTTGTGCCCGAGCTTGCGGCTGAGTTTGGGCAGCGTCTTGAACTGATCCCGGCAGCGCAGTAACAGTTCGGTGGAGCCCATGGAGCCAGCAGCCACGATCACCTTGTCAGCCCGGAAACCGCGCCAGCCACGAGCATCCAGATCCATGGCCTGCACCTCATAGCCCCCGGAGGCCAGCGGACGAATCGTGCGCACGTGATGCAGCGGACGAATCTGCGCGCCAGCACTTTCCGCTGCCGCCAGGTAATTCAGATCCAGGGTATTCTTGGCTTTCACCGGGCAACCCAGATCGCAATTACCGCAATGGGTGCAGGTCCCCTGCTCTTTGCCCTGGGCGTTGACCCAGCTTTTACTATGGCGGTAATCAAACGAATCGTCGTTTTCCGCGCGCCACTCTGGATCAAACGTAATCGCCTGGGGCACCACCGTGAACCGGTCTCCGGCGCCGACCGCCTCCGCCGCTTCTTTCATCAGGTGAGTGCGTGGCGTCCACTGGCTCGTCGGCAATGTCTGCACATTGAGCATCACGCCAGTGATGTCGTAATAGGGTTTCAGGGTGGCGTAATCGATGGCCTGCGGCCAACCGTGTTCAAAAGCCTCGGGCCTGGCTTCAATACTGACGTTGGCATAAATCAGCGAGCCGCCGCCAACCCCGGCCCCCATGGCAATACTCATGTCACCGAAATTGCGAAAATCAATCCAGCCGTTCTGTTTTTCCGGCTCATCTTCATCCCAAAGCCAGTCTGCTTGGGACACGGACGGGTACTCACCGGGCAACCAGCGCCTGCCCCGCTCCAGCACCACCACCTTGCTTCCCTTCTCAGCCAGGCGGCATGCCATCACAGCGCCCCCGAAGCCACTGCCGATGACCAGCACATCAACCTTTTCCATGTTGTCCCCAGTATTTTTCTGCTTTTCGTTATCAGCTATCCCAGCGTCCAACCGTCTTCCTACACTAATTTTTGCACTATAAATTTAAGCGCCAATCCTGTCCATTTACACCGCTTTCCAGTAACCTGACCACCATCTTCGCCGGCCCACAGCAGCACCCATGGAACAGATTGATTTCGTTACTATTGAAGAGAAAAAACGCCCCCGCAAGCGGGCTGCTGCCCCCAAAAAAGCGGCCAGCACTTCGCGGCAGGCAACGGCGCGGCAAGGTGCGGTTCGTGAAGGCTACCGGCGCCTCACCGCCGACATTCCCGCCGATTTGCACAAACGACTTAAAATGCAGGCGTTGATGGAAGACCGCTCTGTTACCGAGTTGATCGTGCAAGCGGCAGAGAGCTTTCTGCGTAACCGCGACTGATTTCCCCGGCAATATTTCCTTCGTATCCATCCTGTTTGCGCATACCCCTTGCACGCTGTCATTGAAGCGTCACCGCGCTGTCATTCATTCGCACCCTTTTGGCGACACCCTTGGCGAAACCGTCGAAGGAGCTAGCTCATGGCTGCAGATCTGTTTCTGCTCGTCTGTGCCCTGCTGTTCGGGCTTGGATTTCGTCAATTGTTCCGCCACCTTCCCGAGGAGCGCTGGCAATTTGTCGCGTCCCTGCCCTTGAAAAAAAACGGTGACGGTTCCTGGCAGGGCCTGAATTTGACCTTCTACGGTTTATTTACCGGCCTGGCCGGCGGGTTCGGCGTTGCCACGTTCATTCTTCTTACTGCCGCCGTCGGTGTTTCACTGATGGCTACAGTGCTCCTGACGCTGGGAGTGTTAGCCATTTGCCTTCCGGCAGCCAAAATCATTGCCACCGTGGTAGAAAAAAATCGCCACGGGTTTACCGTCGGCGGCGCCAGTTTCGTGGGTATTATCATTGCGCCGCTGTTCCTGTGGCTGGCGGACAAGGCCAGCCAGCACTGGTGGGACACACCACTACCCACCTTGCCCATGCTGGCAGCCATGTCCATCGCCTATGTGATGGGGGAAGGCATCGGTCGACTGGCCTGTATCAGCTTCGGTTGCTGTTACGGTAAAGCGCTCAACGATGCTCCCGGCTGGGCCCGGCGCATGTTTGCCACGCTCAACCATGTCTTTATCGGCAAAACCAAGAAAATCGCCTTTGCCGGGGAAATGGAAGCCGTCAAAGTCATTCCCATTCAGGCAGTAACCTGCGTGCTCTACACGGCATTGGCACTGTTATGCAGTGCCCTGTTCTTCCACCAGTTATTTGCCCTGGCCTTTGCCCTGAGCCTGGTGGGTAGCCAGCTTTGGCGGGTGTATTCGGAAACGCTGCGAGCGGATTACCGTGGAGGCAGCAAGCTGTTCTCGGTCTATCAGCTGATGGCGTTGCTCGCTGCCCTGTACGGTGTGGCTATCAGTATCGCGCTGCCCAGCCATAGTGATTTGCAACCGTTACTCCACGCAGGGCTAGGTGCACTGTGGACGCCTGGAGTCATCCTGTGCCTGCAGTTGATTACGGTTGTCATGTTTTTCTTCTCGGGCACCAGCACCATCACCACCGGTGAGCTACGATTCGGGCTGGCCGCCGACTGGCGCAGCCAGGCCGGCTGCGAGGGTGAGCATCACCAGCATGACAAGAAGGACACAGGGCAGCCGTCAGGCACCGCTTCCCTCGGCGCCACCCTGCGCCGTTCTACACCAGCGCCACGGCCTTGATCTGGGCATAGACATCGGCACCGGGAAACAGGGAAAGCTGACGAGCAGAACGCCCGGAGATCCGGGCCAGGATGCACTGCCCGGCCAGAGTAAGTTGAACCAGGCATTGCCCGGGCCCGACCTCACGCAAGCCGACCACCCGGGCCGGCAGAATATTGAGAATACTGCTGTCGCCCGGCGCGCTCAGACAAAGGCTCACATCCCGGGCGGCAATGCGCAGCCGCACAGACTCACCGGCAACCAGCTGCTGCTCAACAGGCAGCCACAGCGTAGCATCCCCCACGGTGATGCCCTGCAAATGATCCTCACGGGCGTAGTCCGCCACCAGGCCAGCCAATAGCGCTGTCGCGTCCGCGCGTTGAGCCAGGGAGCCATCCAGACGCGACAGCTCCTGGCTGGCCGGCCCTTGGGCAATAATGCGGCCGCGCTCCATCAACCAGACCTGATCCGCCAGGCGCAGAAGCTCGTCCATATTGTGGGTCACGTACAACACCGGCACGGTGCGCGCGGCCAGGGCAATCAGATCCAGAAGTTCACGCTTATGCGCCTCATCCAGCGCCGACAGCGGCTCATCAAGCAGCAGCAGTTGCGGCGCCCCCAGCATGGCCCGCGCCAACGCCACCCGCTGGCTTTCCCCGCCAGACAAGCCCTCCACCCGCCGGGCCAGCAACGGGCCAATGCCGGTTTGTTCGATCACCTGCGCTTGCTGCCCCGCCGGGCTCTGACGGCGCCGGGCCACATACTCCAAGTTGCCCTGCACGGTGAGGTGGCGAAACAGGGTGGGCTGCTGAAACAACATGCCGATGGGCCGTTGCCACGGCGCCAGCTCAACGTCTTGTGACAACCACGCCTGGTCGGCAAAGCTGATCGCACCCTCGCAATGGTCCAGCCCCGCCACCATCCGTAGCAACGAACTCTTGCCAGCCCCGGAAGGCCCAAACAACACCGTGACGCCCCGGGGCTGCAGCGTCGCCTCCACCTGCAATCGAAAACTGCCCCGCAGGCCCTGTACTGACAGCTCCAGGCTCATGGCATGGCCCCCAGACCCGGCCGGCGACGCTGCCAGCGGAACAGCCCCCACAGCAGCAATAACGACAGCCCCAGCAGCACGGCTGCGAGCCGATGGGCACTGGCATAATCGCCGGCTTCCACATGCTCATACAGGGCAACAGAGGCCACCCGGGTTTCCCCGGACAGGCTGCCACCAATCATCAACACCACGCCGAACTCGCCCAGGGTATGCGCGAACCCCAAAATCGCCGCGCTGGCATATCCCTCCCGGCACTGGGGAAGCACCAGGGAGAAAAAACGGTCGCGGGGCCGGGCGCCAGCAACGGCGGCCATGTCCAATTGCTGTGAATCAATGGCAGAAAACGCGTTTTTCAACGGTTGCAGAACGAAGGGCAGCGAATACAGCACAGAGCCGATCACCAGTCCGGTAAAGGTAAACGCCAGTGAACGTTGCGCGAATACCTCTGCCAGCCAGCCCCCCGGCCCGTTCGGGCCCAGCCCGATCAACAAGTAAAAACCCAGCACCGAAGGAGGCAGCACCAGCGGTAAGGCCAACACCGCCTCCAGCAAAGCCTGGCCGGGTAGTCGTCGACGAGCCAGCCACCAGGCCAAAGGCGTACAAAGCACCATGAGTATCACTGTGGTGAGCAACGCCAGCTGAATACTGACGCCCAGAGCAAGCCAGTCCCCCTCAGAAAGCATCGTCAGGCACCCGGTAACCCGCCTGGTCGATCAACGTCTGCGCCTGGGGACTGAACAGGAAGTCGTAAAAACGCTGCGCGGTGGCATTGGCGCCAAGCAGTCCACCCTGCTGAACAATCGGTGCATACCAGTCCGCCGGGACACGCCACTGGCTTCCGCCCTGCTGCTGTACCTGGCTCAGGGCCACGAAGGCCGCCGCGGCCGCTCCGCTATGGGCAAAGTGATAGCTCTGCCCCACATTCTCTGCGGTCACCTGTTTGACGGCCACGGGCAGATTCACCCGCGCCAGGACTGCTTCCGCCGCCACGCCATAGGGAGCGGTACGCGCGTTCGCCAGCGCCAATGGCTGCACATTACCCTGACGCAAACTCTCGGGCCCCAACGGAACGCCACGGGCCGGCGTCCACAGCACCAGAATGCCCTGGGCATAGGTACGGATCGATGCCGGGAGTAACAAGCCTTCTTGTGCCAGTTCAGCGGGGCGGCGCTGATCGGCCGCGAGGAAGATATCGTATGGGGCGCCCTGGCGAATTTGTGCCGCCAGTTTGCCGGTGGAGGCCACGGTCACGCCGATCCGGTCATCCGGGTGGCTCTTTATGTACAGCGTGATCAGTTGTTTGAGCGTTTGTGCAAAGTTGGCGGCCACCGCCACCTGGGCGTTGCCGGCCAGCACCGGGGCGCTGAGCACACTCATCAAAAGAAAAACCAGAATCCGCATCAAACACTCCGTGACTATCCCGAGACCAGGACCGGGAATCGCCCAGTCTAAGTCAGCCGTGAAGCACTGTCAGGAAGATTTGCGCGGGTTCTGCCCTCGATGCTGGCGGCCACGCGCCCGGGCCAGTTCAATCTGTTTCTGCCGTTCCGCAAAGCGCTGCTTCTGTTCAGGGGAGGATTCGTCGTAGCACTTCGGGCATGACACCCCAAGCTGGAATTGTTCGCTGCGTTTGTCTTCATCGCTGATCGGCCGGCGGCAGGCATGGCACTGATCAAATTCACCGGGGTTCAGATCATGGTCTACGGTCACCCGCTCATCAAACACAAAGCACTCCCCTTCCCACAGGGAGTCTTCCTTGGGCATTTCTTCCAGGTATTTGAGAATGCCCCCTTTCAGGTGGTAGACCTCTTCAAAGCCCTGCTCTTTCAGGTACGCGGTGGACTTCTCGCAGCGGATGCCACCGGTGCAGAACATGGCCACCTTCTTGTGTTTGGCCGGGTCCAGGGTCTCTTTCACGTAGTCAGGGAATTCACGGAAGGTACGGGTTTCCGGGTTAATGGCCCCCTTGAAGGTGCCCACTTCCACTTCATAGTCATTGCGGGTATCGATCAACACGGTATCGGGATCGGAAATCACCGTATTCCACTCTTCCGGCGACAAGTAGGTGCCCACGGTGCGGGTCGGGTCGATGCCTTCAACGCCCATGGTGACAATCTCTTTTTTCAGCTTCACCTTGGTGCGCAGGAACGGGTGTTCGTCGTGGAAGGACTCCTTGTGCTCCAGTGTCGCCAGCCGCTCGTCCTGTTTCAGCCAGCCCAGCACCGTATCCACACCCGCCCGCGGGCCGGAAATGGTGCCGTTAATGCCTTCATCCGCGAGCAAGAGGGTGCCACGCACATCATTGTCATGCATCAGGTCCAGCAAGGGTTGCTGCAATTGCTCGAACCCGTGCAGGCGAACAAACTTGTACAGGGCTGCAACGACAATGCTGTCTGCGGTTTCTACCCGATGCTGGGTGCTCACTGTTTCTCTCCCGCTGTGTTCTTTCCCGCCGTCATCTGCGGATCGTGTTTACTGCCACCCAGGCAATCCGGTGACGCCAGTATCTCGCCCCCTTTTGCCTGCCATTCCGCCGGGGTATGGGTATGCAAAGCCAGTGCATGGACCGGGCCATCCAGTTCTTCGGCCAGAATCTTGTACAACATCTGGTGGCGACGTACCGGCATCATGCCGTCAAAGGCGTCGCTCACCAGCACCAGCTTGAAATGCGTTTCCGAGTTCGGCGGCACGCTGTGCTTGTGGCTTTCATTTTCCAGCGCGAAATGTGCCACAGGCACCGCCTCGAAAACCTTGCGCTCGATCAATGTCGCTACACTCATGGTCCACCTCACAGATAAAACCGGGCCGGGGCCGTTCGGGAAAACACGGCGAATGGACTGATTATACCAGTCACAGCAGGGCCTAACGCCCCTCGCGGGGCGCGTATTCTACGGGGTTTGAGGGCACAGAGAAAATACAGCTGCCCGGGACGTCATTAAACCGTGGGGATAATCGCCTGCCAGAGCTGTTCGCCGGCCTCATCCAGCAAGGCTGCCCGGGGCTCTCCCGGACCCAGCTGACAAACCTGACGGTCGTTGCGCCAGCCATCCCAACCCGGTGAATCCCCACGGGCAAAGGCGCCCCAGGCATCCTGCACCTTCCGGGACAGTGCCCGGGCTTCATCGGTGCCACCGGTAAAATACATGCCCGCAGGCGTATCGGTCACGCCAAACACAAAAGCCACATCCACCACATGGCAAGCCCCCAAAGGGATGCCGAAAGGCTCGCTCTGCCAGGTGAACTGGAAGCCCCAGCACTGCGCGTTATGCTTGCTTTGGGCATCCAACAGCCGGACCGTTGGCACCCGGAACAGGCGATCCGACTCCATGGCCGACAGGAAGTCCAGCCGGCTACGACGGCTATCCGGCGCCACCGTGGACTGGTAATAATCCAGCGCCCGGGCACCATTGCCCGGCAGCGCCCGCTCAAAGCGCCGCAGAATCTCGTCGTCGTCAATCTGCTTCAACGCATCCATGGTGGTGGTGCCCGCCAGCACCCCGGCATACTGAAAGAAGTGGAATTCATCACGGCAGACACCGGCCAGCAGGCACTTGTCCGCTGCCGCCCCTGCGGCAATCGCGTCGATCGGCAGTGCCGGCAGCAAGTCACCGTCGACCATGGGCAGAAAGTTCATGGCAAACTGCGGCGTGGTTGTGCGTAGCCCGCGATCGACCAGCACCTTGACGGCGGCGTTCTGGGCCTTGATCCAACTCTTGTCATCGGCACTGGCCAATTTCTCGGCTGCGCTGCCCGCCCCCGGTAGTGCATCCACAAAGGCGTCGGTCACCTTGCGCACCTGATCCGGGGCGAGCACAAAATCGGCAGCACCAGACTGGGTGATCGCACTATGGAACAGGTCTTTCGCCTGGGGGCAGGCCAACAGCGCGCCGACACTGAAGCCTCCGGCAGACTCACCGAAAATCGTCACTTGCCCGCAATCACCGGCAAAGGCACCGATGTTTTCCTGTACCCATTGCAGCGCGGCCAGTTGGTCGCGCATGCCCAGGTTGGTGTCTGCTTCCAGCTGCGGTGCCACCGCAGAGAAATCCGCAAACCCCATGGCCCCCAGCCGGTAGGCGGCATTCACCACCACCACATTCTGGCTACGCGCCAGTTCGGCACCGTTATAGAGAACCTGCGACACCGAGCCCGCCAGGTAACCCCCACCGTGGAACCACACCATCACCGGGAAAGGCCCTTCGCCGTCCGGCACCCAGATATTCAGGTACAGGCAATCTTCGCTGGATTCCTGAATGCCCATCACCGGGTTTTTCATTTGCAGCGAGGGCATCGGGTAATGATCCGCCGTTTGCTCCGCCTCACTGTCAGCCAGGGGTTGCGGCGCCTTGAAGCGCAACTCGCCCAGCGGCGCACGCGCAAACGGCACGCCGCGGTATTCAGTTACGCCCTTATTGCCAAGCCCCTGGTAACGCCCTTGCCGGGTTACTGCCGTCATCTACCACTCCTGTTTTGCCAGCTGGCGCCGGCCTGAAAATTAACCCGCTTCAGCAACGATAAACGCCACTGACCCCCGCTTTAACCAAGCCATGCATAACTGGCGGACCGCGCCATTTGCCTGTCGCCCAATACCAGCGCTCCAGCCTAGCAAAACACATACTAATGAGTAGGCCAATTCGCCTGTTTAATTGTTAGACAACATTAACAATCTTGCCTTATTAGTGACTTACACTTGTTCACGCCCTCATAGAGGCAACATCGAGGGCTTTGTGAATCCATTGAATTTTCTACGGAGGGAAGCCCCTATGAGCAAAACCGCAACCATTGAGCAACGTGTCAACGAACGCTATGAGCAAGTGGCCACCGAAACCAAGGCCGCGCTGGAAAAAATCAACAACGCTGTTCGTGGTGCCTACACTCGTCTGGAAAACAATGGCAATGAGCTGTTCCAGAACCTGGTGAAAGCCGGCGAAAAACGCCAGAAAGCCGCCAGCAAGCCCCAGAAGAAAACCACCAAAGCCCAGCCCTCCCAGCTGGACGAAGTGCGCAGCAAAGTTGCCGCCGCACTGGGCCTGCCGACCCGCGACGAAGTTGAAGCGCTGAACAAGAAGCTGACTTCGCTGACCCGCAAGGTCAACAAACTGGCTAAAGAAGCCAAATAAAGACCCGATGTCCCGGGAGTGGCTCAGCCGCTCCCGGCACATTACTCCTTCCTCTCTCTTTTCCTGCTTTGACTTCTGCCACCAGCCCATTAGAGCCATAAGCTCGCCAACACGGTCAATAAACCAGCAATACGCACTTATCCACACGCCAAGTGTTGACTTGCCACGCTACGTCTCGTTATCTAAGTGGCTCTGTACCCGATAACAACAACTGCGAGCCCATGCCGTCCGCTAATCTTTCTGCCTCTCTGAAGCACAAAACCGTCGCGCCTTTCTGGCTGGAATACCTGCTGGATGCTGCTCTGCGCGCCGGCGTTGACCTGAGCTATGCACTGGTGGAGTCCGGCATCAGCAACGACGACCTGGAAGATCCACAGTCGCGGATTTCCATGGCCATCGAAAACCAGTTACTGAAACAGGCTATCGCTGGCAGTGCAGATCCGCTATTTGGGCTGCATATGGGGGAAGGCATCCGTCCGCGCTTCATGGGCGAACTGGGCTACGCCAGCATGTCCAGCGCCACGCTGGGGGACGCCATCGAGTTGATGATTCCCTTTATGAAAGTCACCACCGAATACGCCCAATTGCGTTTTGAGTGGCGCGAACACCATGGCGATAAAACGCTGTGGCTGATGTGGGAAAGTGATCTGGAAGACCTGCCCACCTATCCAGCCCGGGTGGACGCCAATTTCGCCGCCGCCATCGTTTACGGGCGCTGGCTGATTGGCCAGGAGCTGAACCCGGCACGCATTCTTTTCAAACACGCCCCCCAGGGCGACGAAGCCGAGTACCAGCGCATCTTCCGTTGCGACGTCACTTTCAGTCAGCCGGAAAATGCCATTGTGCTACCCGGCCATCTGCTGGATTTGCCCCTGCGCGATGCCGACCCGGAAGTGCACAAGGTGGCTCGCTCACGCATGCAACGGGCTGTCACCCAGTACCACGCCCGCGACAACCTGCTGGAACAGGTGCGCCTGGAAATCCAGAAACGCCTGCAACAAGGCGTCCCGCAGCTGGAGCCCATCGCCGATCAGCTGGGTGTCAAACCCTGGACCCTGCGTCGACAGCTACGGGCCGAAAACACGGATTTTTCCAGCCTGCTGGAAGATGAGCGCCGCCGCCTTGCCTGCGACTGGCTGCTGCACAGCGAACGTTCCGTTAATCAGATCGCCCTGGATTTGGGCTATTCCGAACAAAGCGCGTTCAACCGTGCCTTTAAACGCTGGTTTGAGATGACGCCGGTGCAGTACCGCGATAGTCAGGGCAATCAAACCTTCAACGACTGAGCCCCCGCCACTGACGTTTGCACTGGCCCAGCGTCAGCCCCTGTGCAAAGCCGTTGACCAGGGTGGCGCCCAACCGCCCCTGTAACATCCGCGTGGACACCGGGAGCAAGCCATAGAAAAGCTGCCCAAGGCGGCTGACGTGCTGCAGCTCTTCTCGCCACCCCGCCAACGCACGGGGATAGGACACCTCTGGCCTTTCGCCCAGCACCGCTTGTGCAGCGAGTTGACCACTGAGTACCGCGCCGTAGATTCCCTCGCCCAGTAACACCTCTGTGCAACCCGCCGCATCGCCCGCGAACAGCACACGGCCATTGACCAACCGGGCTTTCGGCAGCCAGGTGCCCAGCGGATAGCCCGCCACGTGCTCCGCCTCTGCCCCCAGGCGTGCCCGGCAATAGCGCTGCAGCGCCGCACGTTCCGGTGCCGCCACCCCGTGCCGCCAGACATAGAGCCCCACATTCACATGGTCGCCCTTGGGAAACAGCCAGCCATAACCGCCGCGAATAACACCAAAATCCAGCGTCATCGGCGGATAATCGCTCACCTTTTCCCGGGGCACGCACCCTTCAATGGCCATGGCTCCAGGCAGGTGACGTTCCCCCAGCATCCGCGCCACGGCGCTGTTGGCTCCGTCCGCTGCGATCAGCCAGGACGCAGAAAAGGAGTCTCCCTCACGGGTCTTCACGCGGACCCAGCTTGAGCCTTGCTCTATGAGTCTCAGGCCTGCAGTCTCATGGAACACGGCACCTTGCTGTTCTGCCTGCTCTCGGCAAAACGCATCCAGCTCTGCCCGTTCGGTCATGACACAGAACGGCGTGGCGCTGCTGAGGTGACGCACCGGCGAGGACGAATGACTCACCGCCAGGGAAGTAACCGCTTCGCGCACCACCGGCGCAATGCTGAATCGGTAGCGCGCCAACGCTTTCTCCGTGACCCCGCCCGCACAAGGCTTTCCCCGTGACCGGGGCCGCGAAATCACGGCCACTTTCAACCCGGCCGCAGCCAGATCCCATGCCGCTGCGCAGCCCGCCTGACCGGCGCCGACAATCAACACATCCCAGTTCGTCATATATCTCCCCCTGATTCCGTGCGATTAGCCGCCGGGTCCTTTATAATGCGCGCCGTCCGGGACCCTGACCCACGGACCTTGCTCAGCGGTCCCCTCGGTTTCAGCCCACATAAGTTCTCCCGAATTAAAGCTAGGAGATTGTTCATGAAAGCACCCGTACGCGTAGCCGTCACCGGCGCCGCTGGCCAAATCAGCTATTCCCTACTGTTCCGCATCGCTTCCGGCGATATGCTCGGCAAAGATCAGCCCGTTATTCTGCAGCTGCTCGAAATCACCCCTGCTCTGGAAGCCCTGAACGGGGTCATCATGGAGCTGGAAGATTGCGCATTCCCGCTGGTTGCCGGCATTACCGGTACCGACGATGCCAACGTGGCCTTCAAAGACGCCGATTACGCGCTGCTGGTTGGTGCTCGTCCGCGTGGTCCGGGCATGGAGCGTAAAGACCTGCTGGAAGCTAACGCAGCCATCTTCTCCGCCCAGGGTAAAGCCATCAACGACAATGCCAGCAAAGGCATCAAAGTCCTGGTTGTCGGTAACCCGGCCAACACCAACGCCCTGATCGCCCAGCGCAATGCGCCGGACATCGATCCCCGTCAGTTTACTGCCATGACCCGCCTGGACCACAACCGTGCCATGGCGCAGCTGGCCAACAAGCTGGGCAAAACCGTCAATGACGTGAAGAAAATGCTCATCTGGGGCAACCACTCTTCCACCCAGTACCCTGATCTGCACCACTGCGAAGTGGATGGCAAAGTGGCCATCGATCAGGTTGAGCAAGACTGGTACGAAAACGACTACATCCCGACTGTGCAACAGCGTGGTGCGGCCATCATCAAGGCCCGTGGCGCTTCCTCTGCTGCCTCAGCTGCCAACGCCGCTGTGGACCACATGCGTTCCTGGGCACTGGGTACCGACGAAGGTGACTGGGTTTCCATGGGTATCTACAGCGATGGTTCCTACGGCATCCAGGAAGGCCTGATCTACTCCTTCCCCTGCACCTGCAAAGACGGCGACTGGACTATCGTTCAGGGCCTGGAAGTCAACGACTTCTCCCGTGGCAAGATGCAAGCTACCGAGCAGGAACTGGCGGAAGAACGTGACGCCGTTTCTCACCTGCTGCCGTAAGGCTCAGGTCGGGTAATAAAAAAAGGGGCTCTTCGGAGCCCCTTTTTTGTGCCGCTCTGCGGCTGCAACATGCTTCACTCAGCATGTAACGAGCGATCAGTATTCAGAATAATCCATCTGCTGCATCTGGGCCTGTTGTGCATACTGTGCATAGTTGGCCATGGTGAGCGGGAACAGCACACCGAAGTAGCCCACCATCAACAACAGCACAATCACAAAGGCGGCTTTTACGCCACCGGAATTGCCGACCGGAGCGGCGCCGTACTGGTTGCTGCCTTCGCTACCGCGTTTGAACAACATCACCAGACCCAGCACCAGGTTGGCAATCGGCACCAGCATGAGCAGGCTCAACCAGCCGCTGGCGTTGATGTCGTTGAGACGACGTACCATGTAGCCCCAGCTCATCACCATCACACCGATGAAAGCCACGGTGGCAATCAGGCCCATGATCATTGCACCCACGCCGATGTCAGCGTCCCCGGCGCTCATCATGCTTGGAATCAGAATCGCGGCTGCCACCCCGACCACAAGATAGAACAACAAGGTCAGACCAGCGGCATACACGAAATAGCGCATACGGCCGATACGCCCTGACAAAGACAGAAACTTGGGCTGATAGGTGTCCTGGTTACCGGCAACAGCAACATCTGCATTGGGTGCCTGATAGGGTTGGTTCATGGGTACTCCCCCTGGGTTCAAGGTTAAAAAAACAGTCAAAAATGAATGCTTCGCAATCGTTACAGCGTATGGCGCCGACCGAAGTCATCCATGGCACGCAGTAAATCCCGACGACTGATCTGTCCGATCAGTTTTCCGCTGTCCAGCACCGGTAGCCGACGGCGATGATCCGCAAGAAAAATTTCTGCCACATCCAGAATGGAATCCGAGCCTTCCACGGTCTGCAGATCCACACTCATGTACTCCTTTACCGAACCGATGTCTGTACCGTGGTAGCTTGCTTCCAGCGCGCCCTTAAGACAGTCGGATTCGGAAAAGACCCCCACCACACGGCCCGTTTCATCCACCACCGGGCCACCGGAAATCTGATTTTCCAGCAATACACGAATGGCTTCACTCACGGACATATCGGGGGAAAAGGTGACCAGACGGCGGCTCATGTACTCCGCCACATGCATGGACTTGAGCATAATTCTTCCCTGTGCAGTGAGAGCCGGCATCATGCCGGCCATTTGTGATTTTGTTCTTTATAGCAGGATTCTTAACAACAATCGCTAACAGCTAACGTCACACGAGTGCCTTCGGTGCGGTGATAATGCCGTTGTTATCCGCATAGACGAATTCGCCCGGGCGGAAGGTCACGCCACCGAAGGTGATGTCGATATTCAGCTGCCCTTCGTCACGACGAACGGATTTAATTGGCACACAGCCTTGCGTGATGACACCGATATCCAGTGTCGCCAGCGCATCCACGTCACGGCAGGCACCGTAAATAATCACGCCTTCCCAGCCGTTCTTCACCGCGTTTTCCGCGATCATGTCACCGATC
>NZ_LWEZ01001802.1:0-1099 GCF_001634945.1 Alcanivorax sp. HI0044 | reverse complement strand
TTTGGCTTTTTCGGCCAAAGCGCTAAAGGTTGCCTGATCACGGACAGCGATGTCCGCCAGTACTTTACGGTCAATGTCGATGGACGCTTTCTTCAGCCCATTGATCAGACGGCTGTAAGACAGGCCGTTCAAACGCGCAGCGGCGTTGATACGAACAATCCACAGACGACGGAACTGACGCTTGCGAACCTTACGGTCGCGGTAAGCGTACTGACCAGCTTTGGTAACGGCCTGTACCGCTACACGGAATACACGGCTGCGGGCACCGTAGTAGCCTTTAGCTTGCTTGAGAATCTTCTTGTGCCGACGACGGGCCTGCACACCACGTTTTACTCGTGCCATTTTTTAGTCTCCAGATCCGTAAAAGTTATGCGTAGGGCATCATGCGTTTAACAAGAGCCACATCATTCTCGTGGACTTCCTGCTTCGGACGCAGTTTACGAATAGTCTTGGAAGACTTTTTGGTCAGAATGTGGTTTTTGAATGCCTGCTTGCGCTTGAAACCGGAGGCGGTTTTTTTGAAACGCTTGGCAGCCCCACGATTTGTCTTGATTTTAGGCATGGTACCTTCTCAAGTTGATGAATTAATTAAACAGCCGATCAGGACTGTTTCTTCTTTTTGCCCGGGCCGAGCACCATGATCATCTGGCGCCCTTCCATGTTCGGACGTTGCTCAACAGAACCGTATTCTTCCAGATCCTTCTCGATACGTGCGAGAAGTTCCCGGCCCAGTTCCTGGTGAGCCATCTCCCGACCGCGGAAACGGACGGTGATTTTCGCTTTGTCTCCGGCCTCGAGGAAACGGATGAGGTTACGCAGTTTCACCTCATAGTCGCCAATGTCGGTGCCGGGACGGAATTTGATTTCCTTGACCTGAGTCTGGCGTTGTTTCTTACGCCCCTCTTTGGCCTTCTGTTTTGCCTCGAACAGATGCTTGCCGTAATCCATGATTCGGCAAACCGGCGGTTCTGCACCAGGGGAGATTTCCACCAGATCCAGCTGTTTAGCGGTGGCCTTTTCCAAGGCATCCTGCAGGCTGACGATACCGACCTGCTCACCGTCCACATCAATCAACCGAACTTCGGTTGCCTGGATTTGC
>NZ_LWEZ01001801.1:0-958 GCF_001634945.1 Alcanivorax sp. HI0044 | reverse complement strand
TCTCGAGCAGGCGGCGCAGCACCGCCCTGGTGAAGTCCCGCTGTACATGAGCTTCGATATCGACCGCCCGGTTATCAACGTCACCAGTGGTCCCGCGCCGGATTCCCCCGGACGCGACATGACCATGGCATCTTTCGATCGAACCAGCGGCGAGCCGGTACCCGGGCACGATGGCTTCGACATCATGGAATTCCTGCTGCAACTGCACACCGACATGTTCCTGGGCTTACCCGGCATGCTGTTCCTGGGCGCCATGGGCCTGCTGCTGATCATCGCCATTGTGTCCGGCGTTGTGCTCTATGCCCCCTTCATGCGCAAACTGGAATTCGGTGCCTTGCGCACCCGGCGCGCCAAACGCATCAAGTGGCTGGACTATCACAACCTGCTGGGCATTGTGACCGTCGCCTGGCTCACCGTGGTGGGTCTCACCGGCGTGGTGAACAGCCTTGCCGACCCTATCACCACTACCTGGCGAACCCAGGCACTGGCCGACCTGACTGCCGGCTACCAGGGCGACACCGTTCCCACCCCGGCTGAAATGGCCTCGCTGGATGAGGCCGTCAAGCAGGCAGTGGAAGCAGCGCCAGACATGACACTGCAATTCGTGGCCTTCCCCGGTGGCGACTGGTCCACCAACTACCACTACGCCATTTTCCTGCACGGCAACACGCCGTTGACTTCGCACATCACCACACCGGTGCTGATTGATGCCCGCACCGGCGAGTTTGCCGGCATGCGGGAGATGCCCTGGTACAACAAGGCACTCGCCCTTTCCGGGCCACTACACTTTGGGGATTACGGCGGATTACCGCTGAAGATTCTCTGGTTTGTACTGGACCTGTTTACCATTGTGGTGCTGGTGACCGGCCTGTACCTGTGGTGGGTACGGCGGCGAAACAACAACGCTGGAGGGGCATGATGAGCCGTATCTTTGCCATTCCGCTGTTCATCGGCATCA
>NZ_LWEZ01001800.1:0-664 GCF_001634945.1 Alcanivorax sp. HI0044 | reverse complement strand
GCCCGGCGGACACCAGCCGGCGCCCATCTTCGGAATCTGTTCCAGCACCCAGTCCACCACGGAATCGGACGGGTTGAGCATGGCGAACTTGGATTTGGCTTCGGAGCCGCCGCCTTTCGCCGCCACGTCGATTTCCAGGGTGTCGCCGGGAACGATGGAGTAATTTATCACCGCCGGGGTGTTGTCCTTGGTGTTGGCACGCTTGCCGTCCGGGTCCGCCAGCACCGAGGCACGCAGAACATTGTCCGGGTGGTTGTAGGCGCGACGCACACCTTCGTTGATCATGTCGTCCAGGCTCATGTCGCCCTCAAAGGTGACATTCATGCCCACCTTGGCAAACACGGTGACGATACCGGTGTCCTGGCAGATCGGGCGGCGGCCCATGGCGGCCATGCGGGAGTTAACCAGGATCTGCGCCATGGCGTCCTTGGCGGCCTTGCTCTCTTCTTTCTCGTAGGCTTCTTTCACCGCGCGGATGAAATCCACGGGGTGGTAGTAAGAGATATACTGCAAGGCATCTGCCACGCTCTGAATCAGGTCATCCTGGCGAATCACCGTCATGGGATTACTCCTGCTGGGAAAATAGGGGCGCGTAGTATAGCGCAGAGAGTGAAGGGGGCGGAAATCGGCGGCGGGAGCGCCATGACTAGCCGCCCCTTGCCGC
>NZ_LWEZ01001799.1:0-923 GCF_001634945.1 Alcanivorax sp. HI0044 | reverse complement strand
CATGGGATCTGGCTGCGGCCGGGTTGAAAGTGGCCGTGATTTCGCGGCCCCGGTCACGGGGAAAGCCTTGTGCGGGCGGGGTCACGGAGAAAGCGTTGGCGCGCTACCGATTCAGCATTGCGCCGGTGGTGCGCGAAGCGGTTACTTCCCTGGCGGTGAGTCATTCGTCCTCGCCGGTGCGTCACCTCAGCAGCGCCACGCCGTTCTGTGTCATGACCGAACGGGCAGAGCTGGATGCGTTTTGCCGAGAGCAGGCAGAACAGCAAGGTGCCGTGTTCCATGAGACTGCAGGCCTGAGACTCATAGAGCAAGGCTCAAGCTGGGTCCGCGTGAAGACCCGTGAGGGAGACTCCTTTTCTGCGTCCTGGCTGATCGCAGCGGACGGAGCCAACAGCGCCGTGGCGCGGATGCTGGGGGAACGTCACCTGCCTGGAGCCATGGCCATTGAAGGGTGCGTGCCCCGGGAAAAGGTGAGCGATTATCCGCCGATGACGCTGGATTTTGGTGTTATTCGCGGCGGTTATGGCTGGCTGTTTCCCAAGGGCGACCATGTGAATGTGGGGCTCTATGTCTGGCGGCACGGGGTGGCGGCACCGGAACGTGCGGCGCTGCAGCGCTATTGCCGGGCACGCCTGGGGGCAGAGGCGGAGCACGTGGCGGGCTATCCGCTGGGCACCTGGCTGCCGAAAGCCCGGTTGGTCAATGGCCGTGTGCTGTTCGCGGGCGATGCGGCGGGTTGCACAGAGGTGTTACTGGGCGAGGGAATCTACGGCGCGGTACTCAGTGGTCAACTCGCTGCACAAGCGGTGCTGGGCGAAAGGCCAGAGGTGTCCTATCCCCGTGCGTTGGCGGGGTGGCGAGAAGAGCTGCAGCACGTCAGCCGCCTTGGGCAGCTTTTCTATGGCTTGCTCCCGGTGTCCACG
>NZ_LWEZ01001798.1:0-597 GCF_001634945.1 Alcanivorax sp. HI0044 | reverse complement strand
GTTGTACGCGCTGTTGCTGGGCACCTTTTCCATAGGCATCGGGCTGGGTTCCTTCCTGTGTGAAAAACTGTCAGGCAAACGGGTTGAGCTGGGGCTGGTGCCGCTGGGCTCCATTGGCTTGAGCCTGTTCGGCATCGATCTGTTTTTCTCCTACGCCGGGCTGGCCGGTGTGGCCCAGGCAACCACGAACAGCATTGGTGTTGTCAGCTTCCTGCAGCAGCCAGGTGGGTACCGGGTCTTGCTGGATCTGCTGGGCATTGGTGTGTTTGGTGGTTTCTATATTGTGCCGCTGTTTGCGTTCATTCAACACCGTGCCAACCCCAAGCATCTGTCGCGGATCATCGCTGCCAACAATATTCTCAATGCCCTGTTGATGGTGCTGTCAGCGGTGGCCGGCATTGTGCTGATCGGTCTGCTGGAAATGACGGTCCCGCAGTTCTTCCTGGCGCTGGCGCTGACCAATATTCTGGTGGCGGCGTATATCTACACCGTGGTGCCGGAATTCCTGATTCGCCTGCTGGTGTGGATGCTTACCCACACCATGTACCGCGTGAAGCATGCAGGGGCCTTCATCCGGGATGTTCTCCATTCCCTCAT
>NZ_LWEZ01001797.1:0-1574 GCF_001634945.1 Alcanivorax sp. HI0044 | reverse complement strand
CGCCAGCTGATTCAGGAACAGTTCCGCAAGGATTTCGCCGAAGGCAAAGTGGATGCCGATGCGGTGTTTGAATGGCTGGGCACGGAAGAAGGCGTACTGGCCACTCCGCACAGCCAGCGCTCCATCGCCCAGGTGCGTGTGTTGCTGGATCACACCGAAGGGGATGCCTTCCCGATCACCGCCTTGATTGATTCCATCGAAGGCGCTCTGAAAACCCCGGTGCAGACCGCTGTGAAGCGGGTAGACGAACAGGAGTTCGCGCTACTCAATGGCCAGAACCTGATGTTCTGTGAAGACGCCGCCCGCCGGTTGAAGACCGCGCTGAACCCGCAGCCTTGCTACAAGGATTTCTGGTTGCGCGTGAATCACCTGGAAAGCCTCCACGCTCACAATGCGGTAGCGATTGTGACCAAGGAAGTGGATGGTGGTTACCTGCCGATTCCTTGATTGAGAGACGCTGCAGGCAGTACGCTGCACGCAACACGAAAGCCCTCTTCCCCTTGTCGGGAAGAGGGCTTTTTTGTATGGGTTGGTGATGAGCATGACGCCGGATGCCTGGAGCCTGACGCAATAGAGCCAATCTGGCTTCACCGCCTCTCTTTGTGGGAGCGGTGGTGCCCTGTTTCCGTTGTCCGGCTTCCGGCATTGGGCGTCGAGTTGTTGGGGCTTCTTTCTTCGCTAGGCAGCGACGACATTGCACCCTCGTCCAAGTGAAATGCGAACCCGGTACGTGTATACCGTGCCGCTATCCGCTAAATTGCCTATTAAAGAAGCACCCAGAGTGCGTGCGGGGATGCACTAACTCACTGAAAAATAATAAAAAGACGCCAGGAAGCGATTGCTATGCCCAGCTCGGAGACGCCCCGGCCCCTGAGTGGCCGGTTTTATCGTGCAGACCTTGTCACCCTTCTGAATCAGTCAGATCGGGTGCCCCTGACACTGTTGCTGGCCCCCGCCGGTGCCGGCAAATCCACCTTGCTGAATCAGTGGCAAGCCCAGCCCGGTGATCGGCATGTGGTGCTGATGGGGTTACAGCGGGCGGATGATGACCCGGTGCGCTTTCTGCGCCGCTTCGCCGAGAAAACCCGGGCCGCGGTGCCGGCGTTTGATACCTCCTGGTTTATGCCCTTCGATGTGGCCGAGCTGCCACCATCCTCTATAGCCGATTCACTCTATGACGCCCTGCAGCAGGTGACGTTGCCGCTGTTTATCGTGTTCGACGATTTTCAGCATATCCAGAGCGAAGAAACACTCAGTGTGATTGCTACCTTGCTGGCGGACCCGCCGGAGAATGTGCACCTGATCATTGCCAGCCGCACCCAGCCACTGTTTGACGTTAGCCGGCTGCGGCTGGATGACCTGGTGCTGGAGATCAGCGCCGTGGACCTGAAAGTGCGGCGCAGTGATGTGAGCGAGCTGAATCAGCGCCTGGGCGGCGAGGCTCTGGAAGAGCTGGCCCTGGATCACCTGATGGCGATTACCGAAGGCTGGGTGGCCGGGGTGAAAATTGCCCTGCTGGCGGGGATTCGATCGGGCATGCAAACCCTGCAGGACTTTAACGCCAGCCAGCCGGA
>NZ_LWEZ01001796.1:0-782 GCF_001634945.1 Alcanivorax sp. HI0044 | reverse complement strand
CGAAACGCCACCTGCCGGTGCAGGTTGCTCAGTTCCACCCGGTCGTCGTCCGCCAGCACCAGCTGCCCGACACCGGCGCCCGCAAGATATAACGCCGCCGGATTGGCCAGACCACCGCAACCGACGATCAATACCCGGGCGGCTGCCAGCGCCTCCTGCCCGTCCAGATCCAGTTCATCCACCATCAATTGGCGGCTGTAGCGATTGAGTTGCTCGTCGTTAAACATGAAAAGACTCGCTGCATGCAACACGGCTTCACGCTGACACGCAAAGCCGATCTATGACAGTGACGGCGCAAGCCTGAAGATCGCAAGCAGGCTTTCGCCTACACCGGGTGCTGCCCAAAGGTGACCCGGTCGTTGCCACCCAGATCCTGTACCGTACCCACCTGCACGAAGCCGGCCTGCGTCAACAGAATGCGCACTGCCTCACCCTGCTCAAACCCATGCTCCAGCAACAGCCAACCGCCGGCAACCAGTTTGCCGGCGGCTTGCTGAGTAATGGCAGCCAAATCCGCCAACCCGTTATTGGGCGCCACCAGCGCCGAGCGGGGCTCGAAACGCACATCCCCTTCATCCAGATGGTGGTCGCTTTCCTCGATATAAGGCGGGTTGCTAATGATCAGATCAAACGGCCCCGGGCAGGGCGACAGCCAGCTGCCCTTCAAACAGGTCACCGCGGCCCCCAGCCGATGAGCGTTGTCAGCGGCCACCTGCAAGGCGGCCTCACTCAGATCCACCAGGGTGACATGCCAATCCGGCCGCGCCAGCGCCAGGGAAACG
>NZ_LWEZ01001795.1:0-729 GCF_001634945.1 Alcanivorax sp. HI0044 | reverse complement strand
CCTTGCGGGTGGCAACCTTCTCGCCTTTTTCCTGACACTCACGGATATAGGCATCGGCCTGCTCGGCAAAATTTGCCGGCAACTCGCTGGCCATGCGGCGCTTGAACTCCGCCGCCAGCTCCGGGTACGCCGCCTGATAGGCATCAAAACGCTGCTGCCATTCGCTCTGCGCTTTGGCACCGGCTTCTTTGGCATCCCAGGCATCCTTGATGTCCGCCGGGATTTCAAACGGGCCGTGCTCCCAGCCCAGCTCTTTACGGGTCAGGGCGATTTCATCTTCACCCAGGGCGGCACCGTGGGAGTCTTCCTTGCCCTGCTTGTTGGGGCTGCCGAAACCGATAATGGTCTTGCAGCAAATCAAGGTGGGCTGATCCGTGTTGGCGCGGGCATTCTCCACCGCCACGGTAATTTCTTCCGGGTTATGGCCGTCCACATTGGGAATCACCTGCCAGCCGTAGGCGCGGAAACGCTCCACGGTATCGTCGGTGAACCAGCCTTCCACTTCACCGTCGATGGAAATGCCGTTGTCGTCGTAGAAGGCCACCAGTTTGCCCAGGCCCAGGGTGCCAGCCAGGGACGCCACCTCGTGGGAAATCCCTTCCATCATGCAGCCATCACCCAGGAAGCAGTAGGTGTTGTGGTCAACAATGGTGTGGCCTTCGCGGTTGAACTGGCCCGCCAGCATTTTCTCCGCCAGCGCCATACCCACGGCGTTGGCAATCCCCTGGC
>NZ_LWEZ01001794.1:0-733 GCF_001634945.1 Alcanivorax sp. HI0044 | reverse complement strand
CCGCGAAACTGCGCCGGGAATGCACTGTGGCGGGCCGGCCGGCCAGCCACAGTGCATTCCCGGCGCAGTTTCGCGGTGACCCATCCCAGACCGGGGCCATGCAGGTTCTTGATCACGGTGAGAGTTGGCAATCCGGGCGGGTTATCAGTGAAGTCGCGGTGCGCACGGAGGAAACCGCAGAGGCCTTCCGGGGCGCGGTTTGTGAGCGTTTTGCCGGATTGCTGAAAGCTATGCCAGAGGGGCTGTCTGGCGCGTTCCTGTATCTGGACGATGATCTCTGTGTTTGTTGGTCGCTTTGGACTGGTAATCCGCAACCACTGGCCGAAGGGCTGGGCGAACGAGCGTTGCTGAGCGAATCCGTGCCTTGCTCTGTGCCACCTTCCCCCTTTGCTCGCTATGCCGGGCTCCATGTGCAGGCAGGTGATAGCCTGAATCTGCAGTTCGCCACCAGCCCCGCGGTGCCCGCGCCGGCGGAGGAGGCTGGCTGATGGGTTTTTCCAACCGGGATTTCACTCTGCTGGACACGCGCCTGTTCAAGGCCTTTATGGCGGCGGCAGAAACACGCAGTTTTACCCATGCGGCCACGCGGGCTCACATGACGCAATCTGGCGTGAGTCAGCATATTGCCAAGCTGGAAGAGCAGATTGGGGTCACCTTGTTCAAGCGGATCGGCAAGAAGGTGGTGCTCACCGATGCGGGCGATGCGTTGACCCAGTACATTCGGCATCAGATG
>NZ_LWEZ01001793.1:0-1074 GCF_001634945.1 Alcanivorax sp. HI0044 | reverse complement strand
ATCCTTCTGTTCAGGCTGTACCGGGCCTGTCTTTCAGTGCGGCAAAGGCACAGGGGCAAGCGACCGGGGATGAGGCACTGGCCATTTTTGATGCGCTGGAACCGGTGGCCCCGGATTTCATGATCGGTGCCTGGAAAGGCGAAGGGTTTGAAACCGGCCACCCGATGGATGGGGTGCTGGAGCGTTGCCATTGGCACGGCAAGCGTTTCGAGAGCGAAGAGCATGTGCACCCGCTGGTGTTTCGCAAGGTCTCCGGCAAGCTCACCTCGGTGAAGCCGTTACTGACCATGCCCGGGCTGGGGTTGCTGGATCAGATGCCGTTCCTGAATTCGGCGTTTGTGGGCAAGGTGTTCCAGTGGATCTTGCCGTTGCTATCCGGGCGCAAGTCCGCCGCGCGTCTGCGCACCACCACCTACCGGGGGGTGGCCACGGCGACCATGATGTACGACAACCTGCCGATCAACGATGTGTTCCGCAAGGTGGATGACAATACCGTGCTCGGCATCATGGACTTGAAAGGCATGAAGCAGCCGTTTTTCTTTGTGCTGCGTCGCGACGATAACTGAGCCTTTCTGTCAGAATGCCCCCTGAGTAATTTACATGCTGGAGGGGAGAGACCATCTTGGCCGAGTGGGCACCGCAATACAGCAAGGGGGAGCGTATTGTCCGGTTACTGTGCCACGCTGGCTGGGCGGCACCGCTTTTTCTGCTGACTGAATTTTTCTTTTTTCCCTGGTTCGAGCGCTATATGGAAACGGCGCACTGCCATCACTATGGCTCGCTCAATGGCCTGGAACTGGTGATCTACAGCCTCTTTATCGGCTTGCCGCTGGGGTTGGCATTGGTGGTGCTGGCCATTGAAGGGCGGCACAGTTTACAGATATTGCGGCTGGGGCAGTCGCCCTTGCCCGGCGAAAAGGTATTTCGCCCTACCCGCTATGTGTACGGCAATCGCGCCCGCATCAAGCCGGTGATTTTTTTCCTGCTGGTAGTGTTCTTGTGTGGGGTATCGGTGCAGGGATTTGTCTGGGCCAGCGCCACGATTGGCGAGCTGTCGCCGGACGTCAGCCGGTG
>NZ_LWEZ01001792.1:0-13384 GCF_001634945.1 Alcanivorax sp. HI0044 | reverse complement strand
CCAGGCCCGCGAACGCAACGACGTGAACAAGCTGGTCTTCCATTTGCATGAAGGCCTGCATGGCAATCTGGGCAACATTTCCAACCCACGCCTTTATCAGCACAGCCGCGTGGGCACCAAACGCCTGATCGAAAATTACCTGACCGAAGTGTCCACCGCCCTGAATTATCTGTGCGACAGCAACTTCAAGGAATTCGGGCTGAAAGAGAAGCTCGATTTCTTTGAAACCACCGGTCAGGCCTTCGGACAAAGCTGCCTGATGCTATCCGGCGGCGCAGCCCTGGGCCTGTTCCATATCGGTGTGGCCCGCTGCCTGTGGGAACAGAACCTGCTGCCTTCGGTGATCTCCGGCTCCAGCGCCGGTAGTATCATCGGCTCGGTGGTCGGCACCCACAACGATGAAGAATTGAAGGTGAAACTGGAGCCGGAAAACATTTATCTGGAAGCCTTCAAGGTGTTGGGCTGGAAAGGCCTGGTACGCGGCACCCCGGTGCTGGACGGCGACCATCTGGAAGCCTGCCTGGAAGAAAACATCACCGACATGACCTTCGAAGAGGCCTATCGACACACCGGTCGCGAAATCAATATTACCGTGAGCCCCTACGACCGTAACCAGCACGCGCGCCTGCTGAACTGGCGCACCTCTCCCAATGTGCTGATCCGCAAAGCTTCGCTGGCGTCCTGTGCAATTCCCGGCATTTATCCGCCGGTCTCCCTGTGGGCAAAGAACATCGACGGCGAGCGGGTTCCCTACATCCCCGGCCGCAAGTTTGTTGACGGCTCCATCGTCGACGACCTGCCCATCCGCCGGCTGGCCCGCCTTTACGGGGTCAACCACTCCATCGTCAGCCAGACCAACCCCCATGTGGTACCGTTTCTGTCTCGCAACGAAAACACCGACAGCTCCCTGAGCACCCTGGGCGACTGGGCCCTGCGCAACGTCTCCATGAACCTGCGTTATGGCCTGCAACTGGTGCAGCGCCGGGTAGCGTCCAACGACATGGGTTTGATGATCGACAAGGCGAAAAGCATGGTGACGCAGAAGTATATCGGCGACATCAACATGATCCCGCCCCGCCAGCCGCTCAACGCCCTGCGTGTCCTGAATAACCCCACGCTGCAAGATGTGCGAAACTATATCCGTAAAGGCGAACAGGCGACTTGGCCAAAACTGGACATGGTAGCCAACACCACCTGCATCAGTCGCACCTTCCGCGACTGCCGGGCACGCCTGGACCGTATCGAAGAACGCATGCTGGATCGGGTAAACATGACAGCGGTGGCCAACCAGTAAACCGCCCCCCGGCACGGCGACTATTTCTGGAGACCGTGCTTGCCTCACCGTATACACCATTACTACCGACAGAACCCGCTGGCCTTCAAAGTGGCCGGCGCGGTGCTGTTGGTCAGCATTATGGTGATGCTGATCAGCATCGGCGTATTCATGGTGCGCGAATACCATCAAGGTATGGAGCGCCTGGAGCAGAACCTGGAGCAGGTGGAACTGACTGCCTTGCCCGGGCTGTCCCGTTCCCTGTGGAATTTCGACGAAGAGCAATTGCGGGTGCAGGTTAACGCCCTGCTGCATTTGCCTGATGTAGCATCAGCCAGCGTCACGTGGACTGACTGGAATGGCCACGCCAAAGCCATCGGCAGCAGCATGGCCGCGCCACCCAAGGCCCTCACGATTCGCGAGCTGCCACTGGTCTACCAGCGTAATGACGGCACCCGCGAAACGCTGGGACAACTGGAACTGGGCATTTCTCACAGCAGCATTTATCAATATGTGGGCAAACAGACCGCCTTCCTGATCGGCTTCCTCGCTCTACAGGCACTGGTCAGCGCCATTCTCATTATTCTGCTTATGCGCCTGCTCTTCACCCGGCGCCTCAGCCAGCTGGCCGACGACACCCGGCACTTGTCGTTGTCGTCCCTGCGCCAACCGTTACCCCTGCCCACCAACCCCGAACACCATGACGAACTGGATAATATTGCCGCCGCCCTCAACACCATGCGAGAACGGCTCCTGCAGGACATCAACGCCCGCCGCGACGCGGATCGTGCACTGCTACAGGAACGACAGCTGCGTCTGGATAATGAAGAACGGCGCATCCACGCTGAAAGCGCCAACGACGCCAAAAGCACCTTCATGGCCACCATGAGCCATGAAATCCGCACGCCCCTTAACGGCATCATCGGCATTATCGACCTGATGCAGAACAGCACGCTGAGTAATCAACAGGCGCACTACCTCAGGCTCATGCAGCAATCCAGCGAGAACCTGCTGGCCATCATCAACGACATTCTGGATTTCTCGAAAATCGAGGCCGGCGAACTGCGGCTGGAGCATCAACCTTTCAACCTGGCCATCCTGATCGAAGACACCATGAGCGCCTACGCCGGCCTCGCCCACAAGAAACAGCTAACGCTGGCCTGTGAGCTGCAACTGGATAGCATGCAGGCTGTGTTTGGCGATGAAGTGCGGCTGCGGCAGATCCTCATGAACCTGATCAACAACGCTCTGAAATTCACCGAACAGGGCCATGTGATCATCCGTGCCCGCGACAAGTCGCTGACCGACACCGGCAGTGGTGTACACATCGAAATTGAAGATAGCGGCATCGGTATTTCCGACAGCCACCAGGAGGTAATTTTCCAGGCCTTCGCCCAGGCCGACCAGAGCACCGCTCGCCGCTTTGGCGGCACGGGCCTGGGGCTGAGCGTCTGCCGCTCCTTGTGCACACTGATGAATGGCACCCTGGGCGTCTCCAGCACGCTCGGCCAGGGCGCACGCTTCTGGCTCGACCTGCCCCTGCAACCCCAGGACACGCAACCACCTCTGCCACAGCTTCCCCAAGCCAACATTCTGGTACTCAGCCACGATCAACCCTTGCGACAAACACTGACCCGCATGCTCGAACACGCCGGTGCCACCACCTTGCAGGGGGACGCCATGGATCTGCTTTCCCTGCCCGGGCCTTTCAGCCATGCGTTGATTGACGAAACCCTGCTCGGTGCCGCGGGCCTTAGCGCCATCCCCCCAGACTCCCAGGCCCGGGTGCTGTTAATCGGGGATCTGCACGAACAAAGCGACACAGTGCCAGTGCTGCGTAAACCCGTCACCCGAAGCGCCCTGTTTCTGGCCCTGGCGCAAGACACTGCCCAGCAGATAACCGCACCCGAACCCGGCCAGCCAGCGGCCCTTGATCAACTGCAAGTATTGGTGGCAGAAGACAATAGCGTTAACCGGGATGTGCTGCGGGCCCTGCTCGGTTCCCTGGGGATCACCCCGCTCATCTGTGAAAATGGCCACGAAGCCGTGCAGGCCTACCGCCAGCACCCAACGCCGCTGGACCTGATTCTCATGGACGTGGAAATGCCGGAGCTGGATGGCCTCGCAGCCACCCAGGCCATCCGACGGTTTGAGCAGGACACGCAGAAAATACCCTGCCCGATCATCGCCCTGACGGCCCATGCGCTGGGCAGCCAGATCGCCCGCATTCACGATGCCGGCATCGACAGGATTCTCAACAAACCGATTCGCCGCGATACGCTCTTGCAGTGCCTGCAGGAGCTGGCTTCCACCTGTCACACAGGCACAGAGCCGCAAAAGCCTCGCTAGCGCGCCACCGGTAAATCAGACCAGCGACAGGTATACGCCGGCGACAGGTGCGCCCTGCGCATGGCCCAGACACTGCGCTGATCCGCCTGCATGCCCTGCCCCGCCAACCACACCTTGCCCGCACCGCTCTGATTGATGGTATCCAGGACCGCCATCAGCGCGTCCGCGCGCGCGCCCGAATCCGGCTCTGCCGGCTGCTCCGAGGTAAACAGCCCACTCTGAACCTGCCCCCGCCCACGCAAGTCCGTGAGAATCACCCCGGCTTTCCCGTAGCGATACCCCTGCTTCCATAACCTGGTCAGCAAGGCCTGTGCCTGATGCACCACCACTCGGGTATCCGCCGTGGCCGGCGACAAGGCAGCACTGAGCGTATTGGGGAATAATTGTTGGGGCTTGCCCATCGGGGCGGTGCGCAAATACACCGTTACCCGGCCGGCGTACAAACTTTCCTTGCGCAAGGACTCCATGGCCCGGAAGGCAAAATCACTCAGGGCCTGGCGCACCGGGGGCAAGGTGGTTACCGGCTCGCCAAAAGAGCGCGAATGAATCACTTGCTGCCGCGGCGAAGGCTGAGTATCCAGAGACAGGCAGGGCTCCCCGTTCAGCTCCCGCACCAGCCGCTCCTGCACCACGGAAAACCGCCGACGAATCATGCCGCTATCCGCCCGGGCCAGATCCAACGCCGTCTCGATCCCCAGCGCCTCAAGGCGGCCCATCAACCGGCGCCCTACTCCCCACACCCGAGACACCGGTGTTAGCGCCAGCAACTTTTCCCGGCGCGCCGGGTCCGTCAGCACCACGGTGCCGCCCGTGGCGGGGTAACGCTTGGCCGCGTGGTTGGCGAGCTTGGCCAGCACCTTGGTGGGCGCTACCCCCACGCACACTGGCACCCCGACCCAACGAGCAACACGCGCTCGCACCTGCTGCGCCAGCGGCAACAGCTCAGCTCCCCCCATCAACGACAGATCCAGAAACGCCTCATCAATGGAATACACCTCTACTTGGGGAACCAGGGTTTCCAGGGTCGCCATCACCCGCTGGGAAATATCCCCGTACAGCGCATAGTTGGATGAAAAGACCGCAATTTTATGGCGGGCAATCAGATCACGGGCCAGATGTACCGGCATGCCGGTTTTTACCCCCAGCGCCTTGGCTTCCGCAGACCCGGCCACAATACAGCCATCATTATTGGAGAGCACCACCACAGGCCGCCCCTGAAGATCCGGGCGGAACAGGCGCTCACAGGCGGCGTAAAAGCTATTGCAGTCGACCAGGGCAAACATGGCCGCCGTTACCCTCGGCCCCGCAAGGCATGCAGGCAAAACGTCACCACCCCGAAAAGGTCTACGCCGTCATCACCGATGGGGATTGGTGCATAGGCCGCATTGCGGGGCTTGAGCATGGGCGTGGGTAACAGCTGCAACTCCTTCACCGTGAATTCGCCCTCCAGTGAAGCGACCACCACATCGCCCGCAACAGCTTCCAGTGAGCGGTCCACAATGAGAATATCACCGGAGAAAATACCGGCATCCACCATGGAGTCCCCCTCCACGCGCAACAGAAACGTGGACGCCGGCCGGCGAATGCATAGCCGGTTCAGGTCCAGGTGTTCATCCAGATACCCCTGAGCCGGAGACGGGAACCCCGCAGCAATGCGTTCACTGAAAAAAGGCAGGGCAGACATAGCAACATACCGGGAATCCACAGTCGGACAAGCATGACAAAATACTGTCTTTATGTACAGTTATCGATAATCCAGCTTCACCCCAGGCTGTCGCCCTGGCGACACAAATGACAAGAAAGCGACAAAACGACAAACAACGCCTATCCACCCTCTGCAACTCCTGACGTAACTTACTGTCATAGACATTATGTGCGGCTCGCATCGCCTGCGAGCTCGCACCGGGCAAGCATGAGAGCCACTATGAACACGAAGAGTCATCACCGCTGGATGTCCGATTTTCTGGAAGAAATGGGCCTGCCCGCCCAAGCAGAATTTCAGGGCTACGTTCTGTTCAATCTGGAGCAGAATGCCTTTATCGCCACCAGCAGACACAACCCGGACAGCTCACATCAGCAACTGGTCAGGCCCTGCGCCTGGGCCCACTGTTATCCCTACATCATGCACGCCAGCGACGCCGCCAGCGGGCTGGGCGCCGAATACGAAATTCGCGCGCTTTTCCGGCTCAACGGCCGGTATCTGTCCTGTTCGGTGTGATTGGGCGGTCAAGGACTTGAGATTGAACGCAAGACGCTCGGAGCTCGACGATTGCGACTGGCATCCGGCATCAAGCGTCTAGCCCAGACATAAAAAAACCGCCAAAAGCGGTTTTTTTTATGTCTGGAGCGGGTGAAGAGAATCGAACTCTCGTATGCAGCTTGGGAAGCTGCCGTTCTACCATTGAACTACACCCGCCTGTTTGAAACGGCAATATAGTCAAAACCCATCAACTTGGCCAGTGTTGAAGCAAAATCGTCAAAGTTTCGACAAGTGGCTGTTTAAAACAGTTCATCGCGGATGAGGCTGAATAACAGGCTCTAGCCGTTTGATTAGCTTATGGCGAATACCCTGCATTTTGCCGAACGCTCAACGCCGGATGCCTGACGTCAAACCCCATAGCCTGAGTGTTTGTCACTATTGCGGTACCTCTTTTGAGGGGTATTTTGAGGAATACTCAGGGCCATTATTCAGGAAATAATCGGGTAATGCGTTTTGCGAAGAGCGCATAGGAGCCAAGATTTTCAGGTTTTGAATGCAAGCGTCCGCCGTCGGGCACCCGGCGTCCTGCGGCAACCAGGGTAGGATTGAGGCAAATCCTGAAATCGGCTCATCACTCAACCCTGCGATGAACCTTTAGAAGCAAGTCACTGGGAAGACAAAGCAGTTGCCAGCGTCCGTTTCGGTGCGTATAGAAGAAGCAACAAGCGTCAGCCAAAGAAGGATACCAACCATGCCAGTGGCATTTATCAGCGGGGGCCGGGGGTTTCTCGGTGGGCACATTATCGACCAGCTTCTCGACAAACAGTGGGAGGTAGTCGCACTGGTGCGCCCCAACAGTGATGCCAGTACCCTGCACGCCAAAGAAGGCGTGTCCGTAGTGCAGGCACCACTGGATAATGCCACGGAGTTGGCGCTGGTCATGCCGGCCACTCCCGATGCCGTTTTCCATGTGGCCGGCAATACCAGCCTCTGGCGTCGTGGTAATGCACAGCAATACCGTGACAACGTGCTCGGCACCCAGGCCATGGTCAGCGCCGCCCTGAAAAACGTGGCCGGCCGCTTTATTCATACCTCGTCCATCTCTGCCTGGGGCATTCAGGACAACCCGATCAACGAGCTGACGCCCTCCAATGCCGCCAATGACTGGATCGGCTACAACCGCACCAAGTTTCTGGCAGAACAAGAAGTGGAAAACGGCATTCGCCAGGGCCTGGACGCGGTGATCATGAATCCCTGCGGCATTATTGGTGCCGGCGATACCCACAACTGGTCACAGATGATCCGCATGATCAACGACGGAAAACTGCCCGGTGTACCCCCAGGGGGCGGAAATTTCTGTGCGGTAGAGGAAGTGGCACGGGCCCATATTGCGGCGCTGGAACACGGTATTTGCGGCGAGCGTTATATTCTGGCCGGCGTGGAAGCCAGTTTCCTGACCCTGGTCCAGACCATTGCCGACCGGCTGGGGCGCAAGGCGCCGCAGCGTACCGTACCCCCGGCCCTGCTGAAACTGGCCGGCCAGCTCTACCCCATCGGCAGCCTGTTCACCGGCGAAGAACCCCGCCTGACCCCGGAAAAAGTGGCCCTGATCACCAGCCGCGTGCATGCCGACGGCAGCAAGGCCGTGGAACAGCTGGGCTTTAATGATCAGGTGCCGCTGGCCACCATGCTGGAAAACTGCATTGCCTGGATGGCCCGGGAACGGATGTTGTAACAGCCTGCGGACGGCTTAATTACAGCACCGCCCGGTAGACCCGGAAGCGGGTGGTTTCGCTGGCCACCTGCACATGACTGAAAGCATCATCCAGCCACTGCACATAGGGCAATTCGCGGTTAGCCACCAGCCACAGCACGCCACCTGACTTGAGGTGTGAAGGTGCTTCCGCAATCAGCCGGCGGGTGATGTCCGTGGTACGCTGGCGGCGGTCATGGAACGGCGGATTGGTCACCACCATATCCACGCGCCCCTGAATCGGGGAGAACAAATCACCGCCCATGACCCTGCCTTGCAGGCCGTTGCGGGCCAGGCTATCGGTGCTGGCCGCCACGGCGCTGGCACTGACATCCACGCCCTGCACCTGCCAGCCCTGGCGAGCCAGCCAAACGCTGATCACACCCGCGCCGCAGCCCACATCTATCACCTTCCCCGGCTTACCCAGCGTGTGCGCCTCCATGGCCGCCAGCAGGAGAGCACTGCCCTCGTCCAGACGGCCATGGCTGAACACCCCCGGGTAACTGATGGCTTCCTGATCCGCCACCTCCAGCACGGTGCCCCAGGCTTTCAGGGACTGCTTCTCCCCCGGCTGCAATAAACCGCTATAGAGCTTGCAGTGGCGGGCGCTATCTTCCAGCACCGATTCATCCACATGGGCATCCAGGTATTTCAGGGCACCGCGAATGCCACCCTTGGCCGGGCCAATCAGCCACAGCTCGGTGGGTTCAGTAATTTCACCGGCCAGCCAGTTGAGCAGAAATCGTAACCGGTCGGTGGACTTGGGCAACGGCAGCACCAGCAAATCGGTCCCTTCCGGCACCGTGGGCGCGGGCGACCACTGCTGCGCACCAATGCTGTAATCATCCGCATGCAGATGCACCGTGGCATCCACTGCCAGGGTTTTCAGTGCAGGGTCGTTGGCATCCACCACCAGTACATTTCGCCCGGCAAGGGCATCGGACTGGCGCAGCAATAATTGGGTGGTATTTTCCATGGTCTCCGGCTCAGGTAATCAGCGGCGGCAGTATAGTGCAAATCACACAGGTCCGGACACGGATACGGCGAACGCCACACACCTCACGCTGACCCATAAGTATGATCTTCCCCAAGTTTTACATAATCACCACGCCAAGCGCCTGGCGAGGCCGGTAGAATTGTCGCATTCATTCCGACGATGTGGAGGCACAAATGGTTCGCACTGCGCCAACTCGCGCTTTAGCACTGTTTGCCTGCTGTCTGTTTTCTTCGTTGGTCGTTGCCGCTACGGATAGCGACAACTTCCACCAGGCACTGGACGCAGCACGCAACAATGATTGGGAAACCCTTTCCCGACAACAACAGGCTCTGGGAGACCAGCACCCCCTGCAGGCTTATCTCGACTTCCACCGGCTGCGCGCCGCCCTGCCTCAACTCAGCCCTGACAAAGTCACGCAGTACGCTGAAAAGTACCCGGATTCGCCGCTCCCCCAGGATATTCGTCAGCTCGCCACGGTCGCCTACGGCAAAGCGGAAAAATGGCAGGCACTACTCACCATTACCGACAGCGCCCCCAGCGGGGTTGCACTGCGCTGCTACTACCACCAGGCGCAATGGGAAACCGGCGACCAGGCCGTTAAAAAAGCCGCCCTGCAGGCGGGCAAAGAACTCTGGGCCACCGGCCAGTCTCGCCCCAACAACTGCGACCCGCTGTTTAACGCCGCCCGTGACGCCGGTGTCATCGGCGATGCGCAAATCTGGGAACGCCAGCAACTGGCCTTTGATGCCAACAGCGCCGGCCTCATGCGCTATCTGGACGACATGTTGGCAAAAAGCGACTACGCCACCGCCAGCGAATGGCTGCAAACGCTGTACAGTACCCCTGACAAAGTCGCTGACCTGCCCCGCAATCTGCCGGCAGCACAACGCCAGACGCTGCTCTCCGCCGCCCTGCGCCGCTGGGCCTACAAGGACACCGAAGCCGCACGCAAATGGTTCGATACGCAAAGCAAAAAACAGGGCCTCACCGACGCGGCACTACGCGAACGGGCCGGCACACGTATTGCCTGGTACTCCACCATCCGCGGAGTGGAAGCGAATCGCCAATGGCTGGATGACTGGCTGACAACACACCCGGATACCTCACTGGTGGCACAGCGCGCCAGACGCACGGTGATCGAACAGGATTGGGACGCCCTGAATGAGTGGGTCATGCGCCTGCCCCAGGAGGAGCGTAACGACTCCCGCTGGCTGTACTGGCGCGCCCGCGCACTGGAAAGCACAGACCAACCGGACCAGGCCCGTGAGCTGTATCAGCAGGCCGCCCAGCAACGTAATTTCTTCGCTTTCCTGGCCGCAGACCGTCTGGGCGAGCCCTACCGTTTCTCCGAACAGAAGCACACCCCCGCCGCCACGTTCACGCCGCCGCCGGCGGTCACCCGTATCCGCATGCTGCGGAAACTGGATGAACCCTATCTGGCGCATCAGGAATGGATGTGGCTGATGTGGCACAGCAACAAGGAACAGCTGGCGGAACTGGCCGACTACGCCCTGACGCAAAAATGGTACGACCTGGCCGTACAGGCATCCATTCAGGCCAAGGCCTGGAACACCCTGGCATGGCGCTTCCCGCCCGCGTATCTGCCATTGTTTGAAGAAGAAGCCAAACCCCACGATCTGGACCCTTGGCTGGCCATGGCGGTGGCCCGCCGCGAAAGTGCATTCAACCCGCAGGCTCGCTCCCCCGTGGGCGCTATGGGGCTAATGCAACTGATGCCCGCCACCGCCCGCAAGGTGGCCAAAGACGCCAACATGGGAAAACCCACCACCAAGACCCTGCAGGACAAGCACACCAACATCACCCTTGGCAGCCGCTATCTGGCAGAACTCCTTGAGGACTTCAACGGCAATCGGGTGCTGGCTCTGGCCGCTTACAACGCCGGCCCTAGCCGGGTGAATCGCTGGCTTGAGAACGCCGAAGACGGCGTCCCGGCAGATGTGTGGATCGAGTCCATCGCGTTCCGTGAAACCCGGGATTATGTGCAGGCAGTATTGACCTACCGGGCCTTGTTCGTGGGCATGCACGATGACCAGCCCCGCAGCAACCAGCTGCTAACCCAGGAAGAGAATGACGGGCTGTATTCCCTGACCATGCTGGACAAGGACTGACCTCAAACCCGGGTCAGTCCAACTGGCGAATATGATAATCCAGCCGCGCCGCCGCTTTCGCATGGCTCAATGCCGGCGTCGCGGCAAGGCGCCGGCGCAGGTGAATGCTGCGCGCCGACTGGCGGGTAAACGCGATCACCGCGTTATGGCAATCGCTGCATGACAAGCGGAAACGGCTGCTGAAACTTTTCATGGCGCGGCGGCCCGAGGCCGGGCTGTCGCGGTATTCCTGCCAATCGCCAAAGTTCATGATCAAGGAGCCATGCGCCGACAGGTTATCGCGCAGGCAGGCAAGCCAGTCGGCATCTGCTGGCACCGCCCGGCTGACTTGTTCATTTCTGGGCGCAAACAGGTCTTCGATAATCAGGTCGAACGGTTCCCCCTGATAATCACGCAACCACTGCTGGGCATCCCCCTGCCAGGTCTCCACCCCGAACGCCTCGATGCCGAATACTTCGCGAGCTACCTGCAAGTGCGCTCCGTCCAGCTCTACCGCCATCAATACATCCGGATCCAGCAGTTTGCGGATAGGGGGAATCAGCGAACCGCCCCCCAGCCCCAACACCAACACCCGGCGGAACCGGGCCGGTTCGTGCAGCAAAGCCGGCAACCACAGCAAATCCCACACGCTGCCAGTGAGCAAACGTTTGGGGTGAAACTCTGAATGCTGAACGCCGTTGGCATACAGCCGCAAAGTCTGCCCCGCGCGCCTCACCTCGTAGCGCACGCCGTCCTGTTGCGTTTCCCAGATCAATGCCACCGATTATTTTTCCAGCGTCAGGGTCAGCCCGGTCACGGCGCCGTCCACTTTGGATTCTTTCAGGTACACCCGGGACTGCTCAATCTGGAACTGCTGCACCAGCGTGGCTTTGGCATTTTCCGAACGCAAACGCGCCAGCTCCACCAGCTGTGCCTTATCCACTGAGGGCGCCTCTGCGGTGACCATGGCATCCCAGGCACTGCGCGCCAGTACACTGTCACGCTCATCGTCATCCTCGGGCAGCGGCGCGCTGACCAGTGTTTCCACATCGCGGTCATAGTCAGATTCGTAACGGCGGATCAGCTTGCGGCGCCATTTCTTTTCCAACACGGCCGCATCAATACCCGGCCAGTCATCACCGGCCACATCGTCCCCAATCGCCTGATCGGCAAGCGCGGTGCGATCTTCTGCACTGACGGTACCCACCAGCCCGATGTGCAGGTGCGGCTTTTCAGTGAGCACCTTGGCCAGGGCCTGCAAGGAACTGGAGGTTTGCGGCCCCACCTCGGCGGTGCCGGGGTCGAACACAATAGTCTCCAGGTTCTCGCCACCGGCCAGCCCGGCCAGCACGGAGAACGGCGCCGTGGCCGCCTTGACCACAATGTTGGTCAGCACTTTCAGAATCATGCCGCTGACACTGAAGCTGGGATCATCCAGGTCACCGGACATTTTCACCGGCAAGGTAATTTCACCGGAACGACTACGCAGCACCGACAGGCCCAGTTTTACCGGCGCCCTCACCGCTTCATCACTGGGCACTTTTTCGCCCAGATAGAACTGGTCCGCAAGAATGTCGGAGACACTGTTCAGATGGTTCTTCTCAACGGTGACTTCGGTATCCACCCCCAGCTGCCCCTTCTCCACCTTGTACCCCAGGTACAGGCCGGTATAAGGCGTCAGGCTGGTCATTTCATAATTGTTCAGCGACACCACCATGTCCGTAGACAATGGCTCCGGGGACAAACGCCCCTTGATGGAAAACGGTGCATAGCGGTCCACTTGCGCACTCAGATCCAGCCTGGCGGTGCTTCCCGGACGGGTATCCAGATTGCTCACCGTGCCAGCCAGCTGATACAAGCCGATACGGAAATTGGGGCTCAGGGACAGGTCTTCATGGCGTACCTGGCTGCCGATCAGACGCACGCGGTCCACCGTCACTTGCCAGGGTTGGGACGAAGACGAAGATGAAGCGCTCGACGAGCCGCTCCCCGACGGCATCGCGGCCTCAATACGGGTAGACGCATCCCGCCCCTGGGCGTCCACCTGGTGCAGCATGTCCATGCCGGTCAGCCCGATTTCGCCGACGCGCACCCGCTGTGCGGCGGTGTCCAGCGACAGCTTGCTCACCTGTACCCTGTTGACCTTGATAAGAGGTCGACCGCCTTCCAGCAAATTGAAACCGGCCATGCTGGCGCTGCCATTCACGGTAATATCCGGGCCATCGCCTTTCACCGCAGACTGCAAATCCAGATCCAGCTGACCGCTAGCCACTTTCAGCGGCGCTTCACGCTCCAGCCAGGGCGACAACGGCGCCAACGGCAGCCCGGCCAGCGCTGCCTTGGCGGTCACCGACAACGGCGCCAACTGGCCCTCACCGGAGTGCGTCAACGCGCCTTGCTCCTGAATCTGGGCCTTGCCCTCCCAGGTAAAGGTGGCTTCTTCACCCAGGATGAGATTCTTCAGCGTGAATTCACCCTCGGTCAGGCTCACCGTTTGCGGCGGATTCAAGGTACGGTCAGTGAAGCGGAACGTATTGCCATCCACTTTCAGCGTTCCCAGATTCGTCACCCAAACCGTTTCGGCCTCTTTAATTCGATCGGCCGCTTCCTGCGCTTTTTCCTTCACTTCCTGTTTGCGCTGCTCCGCTTCTTCCGGGTCCACCGGCAGGAACAAGGTGGCGAGATCCAGCCCGTCGGCAGCCAG
>NZ_LWEZ01001791.1:0-996 GCF_001634945.1 Alcanivorax sp. HI0044 | reverse complement strand
AGGAATCCCTGTCGGTGGAAACGCTGTATACCGACTACCACAGTTGGCTGCATGGCATATTGCAGCGGCGTCTCGGCAGCCGCGATGATGCCGCCGACCTGGCCCACGACGCCTTTATTCGCCTGCTCAGCAAACCTCGCCACCTGCACCATCACACCGCCCGTGCCTACTTGAGCCGCATGGCCCGGGGGCTGTGCGTAGACCTGTGGCGGCGCCGAGAAATTGAGCAGGCCTGGCTGGATACCTTGCTCCACCTGCCCGAACCGGAAAGCCCGTCCGCAGAACAGCAAACCGCCGCACTGGAAGCCCTGGTGGAAGTCGACACCATGCTTCGCCGCTTACCTGAGGCGGTAGCTCATGCCTTTACCCAGTCCATGGTGCATGGCCTCACCGGCAAGGAAATCGCCACACAACTGGGCGTATCCGAACGGACCGTGCGCAATTACCTGTCCAGAGCCATGCTTGCCTGCCTGCGCCTGCAGGCCCGACTGGAAGGCAGCTGCATGGCCGCCCGACCATGAACGGCGCAGCACACATTGATCACCAGATTCTCAGTGACGCCGCCGACTGGTTTGCCCTGCTGCGCTCCGGGCAGGCCGGCGAAAGCGACCAGCTTCGCTGGCAGCAATGGCTACGGCAGCACCCGGACCATCTGCGCGGCTGGCAAATGGTGGAGCACATTGAACAACAGTTCAGCACCGCCAGTGCCAACCATCCAGCGCATACCGAAGCCACCCTGAAACAGGCCCGCCACAACCGTATACAGCGCCGCAGCGTCATTACCGGCCTGGCCCTGGTCATCAGTACCGGCGGCCTGCGTTGGGTGAGTTGGCGACAGACGCCACTGCCCACCCTGGTGGCAGACTGGAACGCACAGTATCGCACCGGCATGGGCGAAATCCGCGCCCTGGAACTGGCCGACGGCAGCCGCCTGTGGCTGAACACCAACAGCGCCATCAATACCGTACTGGACGGCCCCCAGCGACACATCCAGGT
>NZ_LWEZ01001790.1:0-771 GCF_001634945.1 Alcanivorax sp. HI0044 | reverse complement strand
CTCTACCTCTTCTTCCGTCGCCCACCTGCCGGCGAGCCGCTGAAGGTGAACCAGGTCTACGGGCAGATTCGTCTCACCCCGGTAGGTGTGGATGAACAGAACAACGTGCAGATATCCGTCACGCTGAACGACAGCATCGGCTTTTCTCTGCCGGAACACTGGCGCCCCTTTATTACCTATGAAGACGGGCAGAACCAGGAGATGGCCATCCGGGTCGACGATTACAGCGTTGTCAGTTACGGCAACCGGATGTCCCTGGATCAGGAAGTACGCCGCTTTCCTCCGGTGTACTGGGGGCGACACCTGACCCTGGCCATCGTGGGCGCCATCGCCCTGCTGTTTCCGCTCAGCAGTGTCACCCAACTCTCCCGCGACATCCTCCTTACCAGCCAGTCACTCAGCGGTGCACCGCAAAGAGAGCTGGACAATGCCAAGGCCGTGCGTGACAACCCGCCCGCCGCCGGTACGCTGGTCCACCTCAAGGGCAACGCCCGCTGTGCCGTGGAGACAGGAAGCTACTCGCCCAGCATCGACTGCCGGCAACTTTATTGGGGTAGCAGCGCCCCCCGGTCCAGCCACACCCAGGCACCAGACATCATCCAACGTTTGCAGGATAAGGACTTGCTGCAGGCACGCAGCGACAACTACCTGACACTGATGGCCACCATGCAAGGCTGGGATACTTACCGTAATGGCAAGCCGGTCATGCTCACCAACCTGCCCCGCATCATAGAGACGCTGGATTCAGCCTGCGCACAGAACGGCACTGAC
>NZ_LWEZ01001789.1:0-679 GCF_001634945.1 Alcanivorax sp. HI0044 | reverse complement strand
CGCCTACAACCCGAAGCGCGGCGCCAAGGTGATTGCCTGGGCCCGTGACTTCCTGGACAACTATTTCCCGCTGGCCAGCGGCTCCCATAAGGACAGCACTGGTTACGCCATCGAAGACGGCAAGCTGGTTGTGTCCCTGGGTTCAGAAAAAACCGGCCTGAAAGACGAATCCCAGCTGCAGGGTTACCTGGGCGATGCCGCCGCACCCACTGGTGTGCTGGTGAAGCACAACAACCTGCACGCGGAAATCCAGTTCGACGCCAGCCACCCGATCGGGGCTGACGATGCGGCCAACATGAAAGACGTGCTGCTGGAATCCGCCATCACCACCATCCAGGATTGCGAAGATTCCGTTGCCGCCGTTGACGCGGAAGACAAGGTCGAGGTGTACCGCAACTGGGCCGGTTTGATGAAAGGCGACCTGGAAGAAAGCTTCCAGAAAGGCGGCAAGACCATGACCCGCTCCATGAACGCGGACCGTGAATACACCGCGCTGGACGGCTCTTCCCTGACTTTGCATGGTCGTTCACTGCTGTTGGTCCGTAACGTGGGTCACCTGATGACCAACCCGGCGATCCTGCATAACGGGGAAGAAACCCCGGAAGGGATCATGGATGGCATGGTGACCGTGCTGGCCGCCATGCATGACCTGAAGAACATCAACAAGCTGAGCAACAGC
>NZ_LWEZ01001788.1:0-1189 GCF_001634945.1 Alcanivorax sp. HI0044 | reverse complement strand
GACGTCCTGGGGCATGGAATCGTAGTTCAGCAGTGCCTTGGGATGCACACCGATCATGCGGTTGATGATGAACTCCAGGCGGGCCAGGCCCACGCCCTGATTCGGCAGGCCGGCGAAATCAAAAGCCCGGTCCGGGTTGCCCACGTTCATCATGATCTTGAACGGCAGCTTGGGCATGGACTCGATAGAGTTGCGCTGAATATCAAACTCCAGCTGGCCTTCGTAGATCTTGCCGGTATCGCCTTCTGCGCAAGAGGCCGTGACTTCCTGACCATCCTTCAGGAGTTCAGTAGCATCGCCACAACCCACGATGGCCGGCACACCCAGTTCACGGGCAATAATGGCCGCGTGACAGGTACGACCGCCACGGTTGGTAATAATGGCCGCGGCACGCTTCATCNCCGGCTCCCAATCCGGGTCGGTCATGTCCGTCACCAGTACATCACCGGGCTGGACCTTATCCATTTCCTTGATGCTGGTCACAATGCGTACTTTACCGGCGCCAATCCGCTGGCCGATGGAACGCCCTTCCACCAGTACTTTGCCGGTTTGCTTGAGCAGGTAGCGCTCCATCACGTTCACGTCGGAACGGCTTTTCACGGTTTCCGGACGGGCCTGAACGATGTACAGCTTGCCATCGTCGCCATCCAGCGCCCATTCGATATCCATGGGCATGCCGTAGTGCTTTTCAATTTCAATCGCCTGGCGGGACAGATTCTCGACCTGTGCGTCAGTCAGGCAATAGCGGATGCGTTCATCTTTGTCCACGTCCACGATTTCAACGGACTTGCCCGCGCTACCTTCAGCGCCGTAGATCATTTTCTGCATCTTGCTGCCCAGATTGCGGCGCAGTACAGCAGGTTTCTTGTTCAGCAGGGTTTTCTTGTGGACGTAGAACTCATCCGGGTTAACCGCACCCTGCACGACCATCTCGCCCAAACCGTAGGAAGCAGTGATGAATACCACGTCCTTGAAGCCGGATTCGGTATCCATGGAGAACATCACGCCCGCAGCGCCCGTCTCGGAGCGCACCATGCGCTGCACACCGGCAGACAGGGCGACCAGCTTGTGGTCAAAGCCCTGGTGGACGCGGTAACTGATGGCGCGGTCGTTAAACAGGGAAGCGAACACTTCTTTGACCGCGATCATGACGCTGTCCACGCCACGAATATTCAGGAAGGTTTCCTGC
>NZ_LWEZ01001787.1:0-1105 GCF_001634945.1 Alcanivorax sp. HI0044 | reverse complement strand
TCGTGGACTGGAGCGGCAACTGTGGCAACCTGACAGCAGCAGTGGGGGCTTTTGCCATCAATAACGGCCTGGTGTCTGCTGACCGAATCCCTGATAACGGCATTGCGATTGTGCGCATCTGGCAGGTCAATATCCAGAAAACCATCATTGCCCACGTTCCCATTACCAATGGTGAAGTTCAGGAAACCGGCGATTTTGAACTGGACGGCGTAACCTTTCCGGCCGCCGAAGTAAAAGTGGACTTCATGGACCCGGCAGACGGGGAGGGCGCCATGTTCCCCACCGGCAATGTGGTTGATGAGCTGGAGGTTCCGGGCGTTGGTACTTTCCCGGCCACCATGATCAATGCCGGTATTCCTACCGTTTTCGTCAATGCAGAAGATATCGGTTACACCGGTACCGAGCTGCAGGGTGACATCAACGAAAACAAGGAAGCGCTGCAGAGGTTTGAAACGATCCGTGCCTACGGTGCTAAGCACATGGGACTGATCGACAACATTGAAGAAGCCCAGGCGCGACAGCACACCCCGAAGATTGCCTTCGTCTCCAGGCCCAAGAGCTACGCCGCCTCCAGCGGCAAGCAAATTGGTGAAGAAGATGTGGACCTGTTGGTGCGTGCGCTGTCCATGGGCAAGCTGCACCACGCCATGATGGGCACCGCTGCGGTTGCCATCGCCAGTGCCTCGGCAGTGCCCGGCACCCTGGTCAATCTGGCGGCTGGCGGTGGCGAACGCGACAGCGTTACCTTTGGTCATCCGTCGGGCACGCTGCGGGTTGGCGCGGGGGCCAAACAGATCGATGGGCAGTGGACGGCCACCAAAGCCAGCATGAGCCGTAGCGCCCGTGTGTTGATGGAAGGCAATGTCCGCATCCCCGGAGACTGCTTCTAGGTAACGCCAGCTGAAACGGGTAGCCACTGTAGGTCAGATTAGCCTGAAGGCGTAATCCGACAAATTCATTGTCGGGTTACGGCTTTGCCTTTCTGTGCCCTTGGGTGAACCCGATCTGCAACTGTAAAAGCCGCTCAATTAACCCCCGGCAATGCTTGACCCTCTGCCATCCCGGGGGAGACCCTGAAAGCCAACCGATCCAGGGAGGCGTCTAC
>NZ_LWEZ01001786.1:0-1098 GCF_001634945.1 Alcanivorax sp. HI0044 | reverse complement strand
ATGACACGGGCCAGCACCGGCGTCACCCAGCCGGACACCCGATCGGCCAGTCGGCTGGCTTCCGCCAGGCGAAACAGGCCGCTCCACAGGGCCAGCACCCCGATCAAGCCCAAGCTCACTTCAACTGCCAGATCAGCGGATTCCCACAGGGCATTGATAAGGCGCCCCGGTGCCTCCATGTCCCCGGCCATGAGCTGGATCACAGCCCCGGCGATACCCGCCAGGAAAAACAGGCTGAACAGTCTGTGCAAAGTATCTCCCGTGCGCTAGGGTCATAGAATTACGCCGATAGACGGCGCCAGGCACTGCAACTTCGTGCCATCACGATAGTCTACACCGATAGCCGGCGATTCAACCCTGAATGACCGCTCCCGGGCTGTCGGCTATACTGAAAAAAACTGTTTGAGAGCCAGTATGTCATTACTCCGTAAGCTGTTCCCTCTTGCCCTTGCCCTGTTGTTGCTGGGTGGGGCAATCAAAGGCGGCGGCGCCCTTCACGACTCATCGCCGGATATTCAGGGCGACCTGAAGCCGACGGAAGAGCAACTGGAAGCGGCTGAAGAAATTGCTGACAAGCTCAAGTATCACTATCGCCAGCTGGATTTCGACGATCAGCTTTCTGAACAGGTGCTGCAGCGCTACCTGAAAGACCTGGATCCCAATCGTCTGTATTTCCTGGCGTCCGACATCAAGGACTTCCAGCGCTATAACGAGATCCTGGATGACCAGCTGCGCAAGGGTCAGCTGGAAGGCGGCTATACCATTTTCAATCGCTTCCAGCAGCGCCTGGAAGAGCGCCTGACCTGGTCACTGGAAACCATCGCCAATGACCTGGATTCGCTGACCTTCGACAGCGAAGAGTCGGTAAGAGTGGATCGTGAGGATGCCCCCTGGGCCAAGGACAAGGCGGCGCTGGATGAAATCTGGCAGCGCCAGCTGAAAAATGCGGTGCTCTCCATGCGCCTCAACGATTCCAGCGCGGAAGATATCGAAACGCGGCTCACTCGTCGCTACGAAAGCCAGTTGAAGCGGATCAGGCAGAATACCCCTGAGGATGTATTCCAGGTGTACATGAATGCGCTGACGCAGACATTTGAT
>NZ_LWEZ01001785.1:0-855 GCF_001634945.1 Alcanivorax sp. HI0044 | reverse complement strand
AGAAGTGGCCAGTGGTCCCCGTTCCGGTGAGCAGGTCTACAACGCCTCCTGTGCGGCCTGTCATGGCACTGGCGCTGCCGGTGCCCCGAAAGTGGGTGATGCCGCCTCCTGGGCACCGCACATCGCCAAAGGCGAAGCGACCATGCTGAAGAACGCTATCAACGGCATCAACGCCATGCCCCCTAAAGGCATGTGCATGAACTGCTCTGATGACGAACTCAAGGCCGCCATCGAGTACATGGTCAGCAAGAGCCAATAATCTTGTCGCGACCCTGTTGGTTTTTACCCGGACTCTTGCTGTCAGCACTGGTGCTGGCAGCCTGCTCCGACGACAGCGCCCCGGACACGACGGCTACCGACAAGGCAGCGGCGCGTGACGGGGCGCAGTTGTATAAGCAGTACTGTGTGACCTGTCACGGCTCCGGTGCGCTGGGCGCGCCTGGTGTCGGCAAGGAGCATCGCCTTTACTGGTCACACGAGGTTGAAGAAGAAGGTTTCGATACCCTGGTGCAGGAAGCGATCAATGGCATCAACTCGATGCCTCCTCGCGGTGGCTGTTTCGATTGCAGTGACGAGGAAATTCGCAGCACGGTGATTTACATGCTGCTAAAAAGTGGGGCGAAATAGCTCCACTTTTTAGCATTATCCATTTGTAAGAAAGCCATTCTTGTTGTCGTAAAAGTCTTACCTTCCCCCTAAGAGATAACTTACATAAACGCCTGTGCCTTGCTGTTAGTCTGCGCGCTCGATTCTATAAAGAAGCGTAGGGTTAAAAGCGGGGGATCGCATGGCTGTGTCACGTTCGGGTATCTGGGGTTGGGTGCAAGCTCTTTTTTGTCTGTTGTTAGTGCTTCC
>NZ_LWEZ01001784.1:0-620 GCF_001634945.1 Alcanivorax sp. HI0044 | reverse complement strand
CAGAAATACATCCTCAGAGAGGTGGTAATCCAGCCGCACGCCCAGCACCGGGTCACTGCCGAAATCCTCAATGGAGAGGATGCCGGTATAGAGGCCAATCTCGAAATTTTCCGCATCGATATCCGCCTCTTTGATATGGCGGCGCTCGATACGCGGATCGAGCACGGATTCCGCATCCGCATCCCGAACGGTGGCCTTGTTGTCACCCTCTTGTTCCGCCGCCAAGCTTTGCAGTGGCAGCAGCAGGGATGCCGTTAAAACAATACTGAGAAACCGAGTTTCCATTCTTCCAAATTCCGGTTGTCGTCTTCCTGGGTAAACAGCACATAGCTACGGTATTCGCCGCGCAGAACAAAGCCCCGCGACAGATAGGCTTTCAGGCCAGCACCGGCGAAGGCAAAGTTTTCGTCACGGTTTTCCGGCGTTACCACCGTGGCCCGGGGCTCGATTTTGGCGCGCCCGGTACCCAGCATGACATAGGGAGAGACCCGCCAGCGCGGGAACATCTCGTGCTGCAAGTTAATGTCGATCAATTTGTTGTTGGCAAAGGGGCCGCTCGCCTGGGTAAACATGGCTTCCGCAGACAGGTTTTCCGTCATCCGGTAGCCCAGTGCAAACGC
>NZ_LWEZ01001783.1:0-1267 GCF_001634945.1 Alcanivorax sp. HI0044 | reverse complement strand
TGCCGGAGATGGATGGCTTTGCGTTACTGAAAAAAATCCGCACCAGCGAGGATGAAGGCATTGCCGGGTTACCGGTCATCATCGTCACCGGTGCAGAAAATGATGAAGAGGCCCGAGCTGAAGCGCTGCGCCTGGGAGGAACGGACTTTATCAGCAAGCCGTTTAACTCCACGGATTTGCTGGCCCGGGCCAGGGCCCATGCCAATTACCAGAACGAGCGTAAGGAACTGGCCAAGCAGGCAATGATTGATCCGCTGACCCGGCTCGGCAATCGCCGTTACCTGGAGCACCGCCTGCGCCAGGAGCTGGCATTGGCCGCGCGTCAGCAGTACAAGCTATCAGTTGTGCAACTGGAGATTTACCAATTCAATCAACTTTTCGTACAGCTTGGTAAAAAGCGAACGGATATGGTGTTGTTGAAGCTGGCGCAATCACTGCGTGGGGTGATCCGCAAGGAGGACTCCCTGGCGCGTAGCAGCGTGGCGCAATTTACTGTGCTGCTGCCCAGTGCCGGCCCGGCGGGCGCCAAACGATTCGTGGAACGGGCGTTGAAAGTCAGCGAAAAGCTGGCCTTCCAGTTTCGTGGCAAGGTGCAGCGTTTGCCGCTGACCGTAATTATCCAGACCCCGGCCGCTCATGTGGGATTGACGCCGCGCCAGGTGCAATTGACCCTGGATGAACAGTTGAAAAAGGCCCGTACCCTCGGGCCGGGTGCGGTACTCAGTGATGATGCGGACACCACCTTGTCGGTGGATGATGCGGCACCCATATTAACGATTGAACAGGCACTGGCGCTGTTGCGTGCCGGCAAATCCCGTCCCGTCATCAGCGCCTTACCGGATTTGAAACGCCAGCTGGCGCCGCTGTTACAGTTGATGAAGCGGGTGGCCTCAGGGCAGGAGACAGTATGAAAGTGATGGTTGACCGCCAGTACCCCATCGGTGTGGACCGGCTTTACGAAATCCTGACGAGCAAGGCGTTCTATGAGACGCGTTACGAATGGGGCAAGGTGGACAATTACCGCTTTGGGGCCTTTGAGGATACCCCGCGGGGAAAGTTGATTCAGCTGATTCAGCCCATTGAAATACGCACGGACAAGCTGCCGTCTGTGGCGCGCCGCTTCTTGCCGGAAAGCGCGGATTTATTGACAGAATTTCTCTGGACGCCGACGACGCAAGCTGGCCGCTACCAGGCCGAGTACCGGTTTGAATTGGGTAATGTGCCCATGAAAATCAGTGGTGTAATGATCCTCACCGGGGATGACAAC
>NZ_LWEZ01001782.1:0-299 GCF_001634945.1 Alcanivorax sp. HI0044 | reverse complement strand
ACACAGGAAACACCATGAAAGCTTCACTGCGATCCCTGCTCGCTCTGTCGCTGGCCGGCGGCGCTTTGCTCAGCGGCTGCGGCGGCGATAATGACAACTCTTCCTCCCAACAGGACGCCCCCCCCCGGGTGGATCTGCGTTTGATGGAAACCACCGACATCCACGCCAACGTGATGGACTACAACTACTACAGTGACAGCGTAGATAACGGCCATGGACTGGTGCGCACCGCCATGCTGGTCAAGCAGGCCCGCGCCGAAATCACCTACCCGGAAAACGCTGCGTTAGTCGATAACGGC
>NZ_LWEZ01001781.1:0-8660 GCF_001634945.1 Alcanivorax sp. HI0044 | reverse complement strand
CCATCGTCATCAATATCCGCATCACTGCTGTCCGGCATGCCATCCTGATCGATATCACTTTCGGTTTCTGCCGGCTCGATAACCGTGGTGGTGTTCTCGGCAGTAGACGTATCCGCGTCCACGCCGGTATCTGCCGTTTCTTCAGCCACCACACTGGCTACCTGGGATACGGTCTTGTTGGAACCGGGGATAGTGAGTGAAGAAGGATCCTGGGTGACCTTTGCTGCCACATCCGCGATGTTGGCAAAGGTGGCAATGGCTTCACCCTCGCTCTGCCCATCCACCTGACCATCGTTGAGGTCTTCGGACAGGGCCGCGAACATGGAGTCCGCCGTTTCGGTGCTGTTCGGGTTCTCGGTCTTGGCAGCCTCCGCCATGTCGGCCATCAGCGCCGCCACTGCCTCCACCGCTGTGCGTAGTTTTACAACCTTCTCCTGGTCATCCTGATCGCTGGTAATCAGCGGCGGGGAAGACAGCAGGTCCACGCTGTCGTCCAGCAGGCCAAAGCCGAACTGGCTGCGCACCTTGCTTTTCGCCAGCTTCAGGGCGGCGGTCCATTCAGCGGCGCTCACCGTGCCATTGTCATCACCCGCGAAACCGCTGTCTGTGCTGTCCGCGTTGGCCAACGCCATCTTGACCACCAGGGTACTAAGCGGTGTGGGGTAGTTAGTCTTGCCCGCAGCCACGTCTTCTGCGGTTGTCACAGACAATAATCGCGTAATGACAGGCTCCGCCCCGGTAGTCAAATCAACGGTGTCCGCATCCGCAACGACTTCAACCAGAATATTGCCACTGGCGCTAGCCGGAACCGTAACGCCTGAGAATGCAGCACTCGCATTCGTGTCGCCTCGATCCAACAACTGCCCTTTTCCATCAACACTATTGGCATCGAGTTGATGAAGCGACACAGCCGCATTCGCCAGCGGACCTTTAACGGCCGCCCCTGTGACTGCCGTACCAGGCGATGCACTCCCTCCACTACCGCTACTTCCGCCACCGCCACCACAGGCAGAAAGAAAAATTGCGGCCACAAGAGGGGAAAAAACAAATACTTTTTTCATTTAATTTCCCTTTCCCTTTTTGTTCTAAACGGACGAAACGGTATCAATGTGTGACATACATCACAAAGAATTTCTTGTGCGAAAATGACTACACCTAAGTATGGCCAAATGCTTACATTTTCTATTTTTTGCATACCACGTAAGCATCAAACGGAGCCCCCTATCACTGCTATTCTCAAAAAAAATGCCCTAACCGTTGCGGGTTAAGGCATTTCTTTTTTGTTTCTGAAGCTGAGTTATTCTGGCGAGCCCAGCCTTATCCCCACCGCCACGAAAGTCTCAAGCCCCGAAGTGCCATCCCCTTCGTCGAGGCCGCCACCACCTGAGGTAATAACGTTGCCATCAGAAGAGAGGCTAAACGACTCAGAATCACCGTCACTCCAGGTCACATTGAGAGTCTGGCCACTCACAGACCAGGAACCGCCGCCGGTTTCATTGTCATTCCAGGTATCAACATAGTGGTCACAGCTGAAATTCTCACCTTCACCGCTACACTGATTGGCATCCAGACTGATGAACCGGCCCTGCTCACTGAACGTTTCGCTGAGGGAACCGTCACCGTTGAACGTCAGATCGGCAATTCCGCCGAAACGTTCCAAATTGGCACCGCCACCGTCATCCAGCTCGATGATGCCGCCAGAGAAGTACAATTTATAGGTCGCTCCACTCACGATATCGGCCAAATCTGCCACCTCACCGCTCGCCGCCTCAAGGGCGGCAATACGCTGATTATTATCGTTGATGGCCGTGATCAGGGCCTGAAAGTTGGCATCGACACCAGCCGCGGTAGCCGCCTGGCCGGACAGCGGGGCGGTGTAGCCAGTCACATCACCGGCCATGGCATTGGCGCTCAATACCGCTGCGGTGAGGCCTGTCAGAATTACTTTTTTCATGTCTCTTACCCTCATTAGGTTTTGTGCTTTTACCAACGGCCTCACTGCCAGTTGGCTTCATCCCAGTTGAACTCATTCCAGACGGCGGGCGCGGGGCCTCCACAGGCCGTGGCATTTGGATCCGGATTACAGGGGTCGGCGTCGTCCGGGTCAGCGGTATCGGCACCATAACCATCACCATCTGCATCGACACTTTCAGTCGCGTCATTGGGGAAGGCGTCCGCGTTATCGCCTACACCGTCCCCATCACTATCAACGGCTTCATCCGGATCATTGGGAAAGTCGTCAGCATTATCCCCGGTACCATCGCCGTCGCTGTCCAGTGTTTCGTTGGGGTCATTGGGGAATGCATCCCCATTGTCACCCACTCCATCGGCATCGCTATCCACCGTTTCAGCCGGGTCGTCCGGGAAGACATCGCTGTTATCGCCGACACCATCCTCATCGCTATCCGAGGTTTCCGTACCGTCATTGGGAAAGGCGTCGCTGTTGTCACCCACGCCGTCATTGTCGGAATCAATCGTTTCGTTGGGATCCTCGGGGAAGGCATCCCCGTTGTCGCCCACTCCGTCTTCATCCGTATCTGTGGTTTCTTCGGGGTCGTTCGGGAACACATCGCCATTGTCGCCGACACCATCGTTATCGCTATCCACGGTTTCGGTGGGGTCATTCGGAAACGCGTCCATATTATCGCCGACGCCATCTTCATCACTATCCAGTGACTCGGATGGGTCTTGTGGGAAAGCATCACCGTTATCCCCAACACCATCACCGTCGGAATCTACTGTCTCGCTGGGGTCCTGGGGAAAAGCGTCGCTGTTATCGCCAACACCGTCGCTATCACTGTCTGTGATTTCGGCCGGATCATCCGGGAAGGCATCTTCACCATCGACAACACCATCACCGTCGCGGTCCGGATTATAGGGAGCACTGTCCTGTTCATTGAGCAGGCCATCGCCATCAATATCATCATCACTGCTGTCCGGCATGCCATCCTGATCGATATCACTTTCGGTTTCTGCCGGCTCGATAACCGTGGTGGTGTTCTCGGCAGTAGACGTATCCGCGTCCACGCCGGTATCTGCCGTTTCTTCAGCCACCACACTGGCTACCTGGGATACGGTCTTGTTGGAACCGGGGATAGTGAGTGAAGAAGGATCCTGGGTGACCTTTGCTGCCACATCCGCGATGTTGGCAAAGGTGGCAATGACTTCACCCTCGCTCTGCCCATCCACCTGACCATCGTTGAGGTCTTCAGACAGGGCCGCGAACATGGAGTCCGCTGTTTCGGTGCTGTTCGGGTTCTCGGTCTTGGCAGCCTCCGCCATGTCGGCCATCAGCGCCGCCACTGCCTCCACCGCTGTACGTAGTTTTACAACCTTCTCCTGGTCATCCTGGTCGCTGGTAATCAGCGGCGGGGAAGACAGCAGGTCCACGCTGTCGTCCAGCAGGCCAAAGCCGAACTGGCTGCGCACCTTGCTTTTCGCCAGCTTCAGGGCGGCGGTCCATTCAGCGGCGCTCACCGTGCCATTGTCATCACCCGCGAAACCGCTGTCTGTGTTGTCCGCGTTGGCCAACGCCATCTTGACCACCAGGGTGCTCAACGGCGTCGGGTAGTTGGTTTCACCATTGGCAACCGCTTCTGCCGAAGTGACAGACAACAGCCTGGTGATGACCGGCGCCTGGCCGGTGGTCAGGTCAACGGTATCCGCATCGGCCTGAACTTCAACCAGCACATCACCTGTGGTGCCAGCAGGGATGCTGACCCCGGAAAAGGCCGCACTGCCATTGGTACTGCCCGTATCAAGCTGGTTGCCAGCACCGCCGTCTGCATTGAAATCCAGTTGATAGAGCGTCACTGCGGCGTTGGCCAGAGGCCCTTTTACCGCACTCCCTGCAACCGGTGTACCGGTCGGTTTGGGCTTGCTGCTGGGCGCGGCCCCACTACTGCCGCCCCCGCCGCCACAACCAGCGATGGCAACCGCCAACGCCAGACTGGCGATCTTGAAGGTATGTTTCATTGTGATGTCTCCGATCACCCCAGTTTTTTTCAATACTTAATCTATGGGGCCACCATCGAGCTCGCATCACCCATATGGGGTATAACGTCAGAGAAGTTGTTGCTAGGGAACCTCTGAAAAACTCCTTGCGTACCCAGTCTTTCAGGCTGGTTCGCAATCTAGGCGTGCTTTTGAAGGTGTATGTCCATCCATCGAAAAAGCGCAACAACGAGTGCGGGCCAGCCTGAATGACCCGAAGGGCGTGGCCTGAAGCGCACATCTGCTGCGCCTTGCCTCTCGGAAAGGGAACCACCCTGACCATCAAGACAAGACGAAACAGCTGCACGCTTCAGGCCACGCTGAGCATGCAAGGAGTTTTTCAGAGGTTCCCTAGAGCATTAATGAATGCGCGTCAGTCTTGATTGCAAGCAGCTGAAGAGCGGACAAAAAGCGGGATCAATGGCGGGGAGACCGTTTCGAGTACGCCTGGAAGGAAAGCAGTGGCCGGGAGCCCCCCGGCATGGGCTGCATCACTCATCGAAGCTGGCTGACAAAAGAGGGCCTCACTTCTCCGGCTGTCCGTTACTGGCGGAATCCGGATCAGGTGCTGTCCCACCCTGCATAGCCTCAGCTGCCACCTGCAAAAATTGTTCAAACTGGTATTCGAAACGCCAACGCGCCTTGCTCAGTGACGATAACGGATACCAGTCAATAGCCGAGACTTCGGCCAGTCCCGAGCGAGGCACATCCACTGGCCCACCGCTATCCACGGGTTGTTGCAGGTGGCAGCGATACAAGTGAAAGCCGTTTTTCATCACCTGCAAGCGCTCGCCCACTACAACCCGCACACCGCTCTCTTCAAGGGTTTCCCGATACGCCGTGCACTGGGCCAACTCCCCCGGCTCCAGGGTTCCACCGGGTACACCCAGCTTTCCACCCCAGCGATGGCTGATCAGCAACACCTGCTGATCACGAACAATCAGGCAGCCGGCATTGGCCCGCCGGTCATCTTCCTGGCCGGGCACACGGGGACAGTCCGCCAGCGCCTGCAGCGACGGCAGCAAAACAGAAAGGAGAAGCAGGGAACGGAATATTGTCATGGCTACAGCCTGCCCCGAGACGATGACAGTGTCATGGAATGTTGGCGGCCGGCGGCGGCTTCACCGCAATAACCGCTTAGCTAATCAACGGCAGCCGATGCTCCCGGGTGGCCGCGACAACCTCATCAGGAATGACAATTTCCGTGGCCAAAGGCAGGTGATCCGACAGCAGGCAGTCGGCGAGCACACGGGTGTGGCGACTCTCCAACTCCGGCGATAACAGGATGTGGTCGATATGACGATCCGGGGCCCAGCTGGGATAGGTATTGAGGTTATCCGCCTGCACCGTCTGCAAGCCCAGGGCTGCCAACGGCGAATTGTCCAGATGATCCAGGCGACAATTGAAATCACCCATCATCACCACGTACTTGTAGTCCGCCAACAAGCGGGACAGGTAGGACAACTGGGTATTACGCACCTTTTCACCCAGCGCCAAGTGCGCCACAACCACAACCAACGGCTGAATCGGGTGACCGTACTTGATCACGATCGCTCCGCGACCGGGCAACCCGGGCAAACGGTGATCGGTGATTTCAAACGGTTGGTGCCGGCTGAGAAAGCCATTACTGAACTGGCCAAGGCGGCCAAGGTTGCGGTTCAACTGCTGGTGCCAGAAGGGGAAATCGGCCATGGAGGCCAGGTGGACCAGCTGGTTCATGTTGCGCGAACGCAGGCTGCCGCCGTCCACTTCCTGCAGGCCTACCACGTCGAAGTGGCTTAGCACTTCGGCGATCTGTTCGATGGTTTCCACGCTGCGCGGATGCGCCACCAGATGTTTCCAGCTACCGGTAATGTAATCACCGAATTTCTGGCTGCCGATACCCGCCTGGATATTGAAGCTCATCAGCTTCACCGTGTCAGGGAGCAACACTTCCCGTGTCTGGCGGGTTTTTCTTACCCCTTCCCTTGCGAAGGAAAAGCCCGCAGGGCGGGCTTTCCAATCACGATAGGCCAGTCTGGCACGATCAAGAAGCATCGATCAGCCGCCTTTCTTTTCCTTGTTCGCCAAATACTCAATCACGGCGAACAGCTCTTTATCGCTCTTCAGGTTCTCACGCATCACCAGGTACTTGCCGTTCACTACGAAGTTCGGCACCCCGGGGATCTGGTAAGCCTTGGTCAGCGCGTCAGCCTGACGAATCTTGGTAGACACGCCGAAGGAACCGTACAGCTTGTTGAACTCGGCAGGGTCCACATCGTACTTGCGGAAGAAGTTGGCCAGCGCCGGTTCATTGAACAGGGGCTCACGGTGCTTATGGATCGCGTCGAACAGCGGACCGTGGATTTCATCTACCAGGCCCAGGGCTTCTTCCACGTAATAGGCACGGGCCAGCGGCTCGGCATTACGCAGGAACAACACCGGCGTGCGCACATAGTTGATGTAATCCGGTTTGGTTTTCAGCCACGCGTCAACGGAAGGCTCCAGGGAATAACAATGCGGGCAGGCATAGGAAAAGAATTCCCGCACTTCCACCTTGCTGGGATCATCCACGGCGCCCGGCACATCCAGAATCTTGTAGTGGGTATCAACCGCAAAACGGGTGTGTTCCTCAGCGGCAGCAACTCCGGTCGCCAGCCCCAGACTCAGCAGCAAAGCCGTCACAATGCGAAACATGCAATCCTCTCCTTTCTTGTTGGTTTCCGCCCAATGAGACAACCCGGACGGCATTTTTCTCCCTGGATGAGTGCAATCGACACTCAATCAGAGCCATATCTTTTCATGTTGGCCATAAAAAAGGCAGCCCGCAGGCTGCCTTTTCTACAAACCGTAACCCAACCGCCCTATTTGGACAGCCCGGAGATGAAGCTTGCTACGGCCTTGATCTGGGTATCGGTCATCTTCGCCGCCACCGTCTGCATCATGCCCGGGGCATCGTTGTCAGAATCGTTGGTACGCTTGATGATGCCATCACCCAGGTCGTTACGGCCGGCTGCACGGAAGGCTTTCAGCTGGTCTTCCACGTATTGGGCGTTCTGGCCGGCCAGGTGCGGGTACTTGGCCGCATCGATGCCCTGCCCTGCCGGGCCATGGCAACCGGAACAGGCCGGAATACCGTTGGCCATATCGCCACCGCGGTAGAGCTGTTCACCCTGCTCCACCCAGTCAGCGCTGGCCTGCCCGGCTTCCGGGGTCAGGCTGGCGTAGAAGGCCGCCACGTCCTGCATGTCCTGCTCGCTCATACCGGCCACCTGGCCCTGCATGACGGCGTTTTCACGGGCGCCGGACTTGAAATTTTCCAGCTGTTTAACCAGGTACTCTTCCCCCTGGCCAGCCAGTTTCGGGTAAGTCCCGGTAAGGGTCTTGTTACCATCCTGACCGTGGCACGCGGCGCAGGGAGCGGCTTTTGCTTTGCCTGCCTCAGCATCACCGGCCGCCATGGCCTGGGTGGCTGCCACAGCAGCAGCCATCAGCACGAACAGTTTGAAAAACTTCATGGCCTATCCTTCAGTACAGCGTCTTATTTGCTTTTGGACATGTACTCAATCAGAGCACGGTATTCTTCGTCGCTACAGTCGTTGCACATGCCTTTTGGCGGCATGGCGTTGAACCCTTCCTTCACGTGCTTCACCAGCGTATCCATACCTTTATCCAGGTGTGGCTTCCAGGCAGCTTCATCATGAGAGATCGGAGCTCCAGCGGCGCCGGAGGAATGACAGAATGTACAGCTGCTGTTGTAACGCTCCTCTACGGTTGCTGCATTGGCAGCCCCCATCACCAGAACCATTGCAATACCTGCTACAAAACCCTTCATACCCTACCTCTTCTATGCTGGCGTCGCCGCTGGCGAAGTCCGTTTGCCGTTGCAGGCAAACCGTTGTAGAACGTCGGCTGCCCTTAACACACCGCTACATACCGTTAAATATGCCGTTAAGGAACAAGCGGGCAGGATTATATACCAGTCCGGTGGGCGCCGTCATATTCCATGTGAAGGGTAGGGGTATAGACAAGCCAAGTCACCCCCTCGCCGCATCAGAACGGGCAGAAAGGTCGACTCGAACGTGCGGATTGGCCATTTACGGCGCACTCTGCGGCCCTTCATTTTCACTTGCCTGTGGGTATCCATTGCCAGCCGCAGGCGAGACAGCAAGAATAGCCCCCCTGACCCGACCCAAAGGCCCTTTGCTATGCCCATGCACCCCATGGAAAAAATGCTCCACCAGGCCCTGTTCCTGCAAAGCGCCCAGCGCCTGGACCAATGCCCACCCGATGAAGGGCTGGAAGTGGCCTTTGCCGGGCGCTCCAACGCCGGTAAATCCAGCGCTATCAACCGGCTCACCGGGCAACGCACCCTGGCTCGCACCTCTAAAACGCCGGGCCGAACCCAGCTATTGAATTTCTTCCAGCTGGACGAAGAACGGCGCCTGGTGGACCTGCCCGGTTACGGCTATGCCAAAGTCTCCAAGTCCAAGCGCAATGAGTGGCAGGAACACCTGGATCATTATCTCTCCGAGCGCCAGGCACTGGTGGGCCTGGTATTGATGATGGACATCCGCCACCCCCTCAAGGACTTCGACCTGCTGATGCTGGAATGGTCAGCCCAGGCCAACATGCCTATCCACATCAGCAGGTCGAAGTCCTTGAGGGGGTGGCGGATGTCCATCATC
>NZ_LWEZ01001780.1:0-1239 GCF_001634945.1 Alcanivorax sp. HI0044 | reverse complement strand
ATGATCGGCCAGACCCTGGAAGTGGACGGCGTGCGCGACCTGTACATGAGTTATCCCAGCCTGGAATCGGTGAACGCTCTCACCGTGATCAGCCACTGCCCCTGATGCTTTTCAAAAACTCCCCGGCGGCGTTCGCGCCGCCCTTCTTTCAACCCGANACACAGGAAACACCATGAAAGCTTCACTGCGATCCCTGCTCGCTCTGTCGCTGGCCGGCGGCGCTTTGCTCAGCGGCTGCGGCGGCGATAATGACAACTCTTCCTCCCAACAGGACGCCCCCCCCCGGGTGGATCTGCGTTTGATGGAAACCACCGACATCCACGCCAACGTGATGGACTACAACTACTACAGTGACAGCGTAGATAACGGCCATGGACTGGTGCGCACCGCCATGCTGGTCAAGCAGGCCCGCGCCGAAATCACCTACCCGGAAAACGCTGCGTTAGTCGATAACGGCGACCTGATCCAGGGCAGCCCCATGGGCGACTGGCGCCAGGCGCAAGGGCTCACCAGCGGTGAAGTGCACCCGGNCTACAAGGTCATGAACGAAATGGCCTACGACGTGGGCAACTACGGTAACCACGAATTCAACTATGGCCTGGATTTCCTCGCCGAAAGCGTGGACGACGCCGCCTTCCCCTACATCAGCGCCAACGTATTCAGCGCCGACGGCAGCACCCCCTATTTCGATCAGTACAAGTTAATCACCAAGACAGTCTACGACCGGAACGGCAACCCCCACGACCTGACCCTGGGCTTTATCGGCTTCCTGCCACCGCAAATCATGCAGTGGGACAAGAAGAACCTGGAAGGCAAAGTCACCGCCAAGGACATCAAGGCCACCGCGGAGTTACTGGTGCCGAAGATGAAGGCAGAAGGCGCAGACATCATCGTTGCCATTCCCCACTCCGGCATTAACACCACCGCCTACTCGGAAGACGCCAAGGCGGAAAACAGCAGCTGGTATCTGGCGGACGTGGACGGCATCGATGCCATCATGTTCGGCCACAGCCACCTGACTTTTCCCTCGAATGCCTTTGCCGGCACCGCCAACGTGGATCTGGAAAAAGGCACCATTAAGGGAGTGCCGTCGGTCATGCCCGGTTTCTGGGGCAGCCACCTGGGTATCATCGACCTGACCCTGGCGCTCAATGAGGACGGCGAAAGCTGGACCATGGTGGACAGCAAGGTGGAAGCCCGGGCCCTGGACCCGGAGGGCGAAGCGGATGCCGCCCTCAC
>NZ_LWEZ01001779.1:0-984 GCF_001634945.1 Alcanivorax sp. HI0044 | reverse complement strand
GCCGGAGCACACGGTGTACGGCGAACCGGTGGACGAGAACGATTTCCACAATGAATTTCCGGAAGCGGCGTTCAAGGCCGGTGTGGAAACTATTCGCGAGTACATTCTGGCGGGCGACGTGATGCAGGTTGTGCCCTCCCAGCGCATGAGCTGCCCGTTCCAGGCGCCGGCGCTGGATCTGTACCGCGCCCTGCGTTACCTGAATCCGTCCCCGTATATGTTTTATCTGGATCTGGACGATTTCCATATTGCCGGGTCGTCGCCGGAAATTCTGGCCCGCGCTGAGCAAGGGCGCATCACCGTGCGGCCCTTGGCCGGCACGCGCAAACGCGGTGCCAATGAGGCGGAAGACCAGGCACTGGAGAAAGACTTGTTGGCGGACCCCAAGGAAATCGCCGAGCACCTGATGCTGATCGATCTGGGGCGCAACGACATCGGTCGGGTCTCCAAGGCCGGCAAGGTGGACGTTTCCGACAAAATGGTGGTGGAGCGCTACTCCCACGTGATGCATATCGTATCCAACGTGGAAGGCGAGCTGCGTGAAGAGCTGGGGCCGCTGGATGTGCTGCGGGCGACCTTCCCGGCTGGCACCCTGAGCGGAGCCTCCAAGATTCGCGCCATGGAAATCATTGACGAGTTGGAACCTACCAAGCGCGGCGTCTATGGTGGCGCGGTTGGCTATATTGGCTTCAACGGTGACATGGATACGGCGATCGCCATCCGTACCGCGGTGATCAAGGACCAGCGTCTGTACGTGCAGGCCGGGGCCGGCATCGTTGCCGATTCTGTGCCGCAATCCGAATGGGACGAGACCATGAACAAGGCCCGGGCCGTGTTCCGGGCGGTGAACATGGCATTGGGTGGTCTCAACCTGGCAGACGGAGGGCAGCGATAATGCGCGTGCTGATGATCGATAATTACGACAGCTTTACCTACAACCTGGTGCAGTATCTGCAGGAGCTGGGGGCCGAGGTGCTGGTGCAT
>NZ_LWEZ01001778.1:0-746 GCF_001634945.1 Alcanivorax sp. HI0044 | reverse complement strand
GTCGGCAATGAGTAAAGAAGCGGTTTTCACAATGAAGCGGGAGTCTGAACTCCGGGCTGAATTTATTGCTGTGGCAGAAGCGGATCATCGGCCGGCTTCGCCAATCGTGCGTGAATTGATGCGTGGTTACATTTCGCGGAAGCGGCAGGAGCAGGAATATCAGGATTTTCTGAGGGGTAAGGTGGAAGCCGGTCGGGCGGAGATGCTGGCTGGTGAGGGGAGCCCCAACGACGAGGTGGAGGCTGAGTTTGCGGCACGCAGGGCTGCTGCGGTGGGTGACGGTAAGGCTGGCGCATGAGGGTGATCTGGACCACTCAGGCCCAGAAAGACCGTCTTGCAATCTGGGAGTATATCGCGGCGAATAATCCGGTTGCGGCAGGGGACTTGGATGTGCGGTTCTCGGAGGCGGCAAGATTGCTGGCAGACCACCCCGAGATGGGGAGAGAGGGGGTGGTGCCTGGCACGCGGGAGCTGTTCCCCCATGAACATTATCGGCTGGTCTATGAGGTTTATCAGGAGGCAGTCTGGGTGCTTACATTGGTGCATACGGCCAGGCTATGGCCCAAGCCGATGTCAGATAAAGATGGGGCGCCAGACTGAGGTCGGAATGACCCCATGGTTTCTTGTCGCCCAATGACTTGTCTTGGAAGCCTGCGCTATACTGCCGCCCGCAAGGGGTTCGGGTCCCATTTTTAGGCCATTTTTACTGGGGCCAACAGTGTGGCCAACACCCTTTTGTGCTTTTT
>NZ_LWEZ01001777.1:0-634 GCF_001634945.1 Alcanivorax sp. HI0044 | reverse complement strand
AAGGAAAAACCGAAGATGTATGGCTGGCGCCAGAATGATGAAGAAGCCAATAGTGTGCTCAAGCGTTATTTCAAATGGGATGTGCGCGAATACATGCCGGGTGGCGCGGCAAAGGCAAAAGCCCGCGCTGAAGCGAAGGCTGCCAAAAAGGCACAGAAAGAGGTGGCCGAGGTCGCCTGATCAACCTCGACTCCTTGTGCTATCCACCTCGGGAGAGCGTGGAATTAAAGACCTCGCCGGGTAACCGGCGGGGTCTTTTTTTGCCGCGCTGCGACCGGACACTGGCCCCTGCAGCGGCGCTGTAGAAAGCTTGGCCTGCAGCCCACAAAAAAGCCGCACCCTGTGGGCGCGGCTTTTTGTTGCTTCTTGCCTGTTGCGTGAAGCATGAGGCCTGCTGCGGGTTTAAGCCCCCAACAGCATCTGGCCACATACACGCACAACGTTGCCAGTCAGGCCCTGGGAGGCCGGGCTGGCAAAGAAAGCGATGGTTTCGGCCACGTCTACCGGTTGACCGCCCTGGTTCATGGCGTTCATGCGACGGCCCGCTTCACGGATGGTGAAGGGAATGGCGGCGGTCATCTGGGTTTCGATGAAGCCTGGTGCCACGGCATTGATGGTGATGCCTTGCTCGGCG
>NZ_LWEZ01001776.1:0-1512 GCF_001634945.1 Alcanivorax sp. HI0044 | reverse complement strand
CCACGGCTGCTGCAACGGGATTGTCAGCCTAACAACAAGGAACGCGCATGACCATTATCGGTATCGACCTGGGGACCACCAACAGTGCCTGCGGCATCTGGACGGACGAGGGGGTCAAACTGATACCGAACCGGCTGGGGGACGTGTTGACCCCGTCGGTGGTCGGGCTGGACACCCAGGGTGAGCTGATCGTGGGGCGTACCGCCCGCCAACGCCTGATCAACCACAGTGATCAGACCGTGGCCGCCTTTAAACGATTGATGGGCACCGACCACAAGATCAAGCTGGGCCGCCAGGCATTCAGTGCCACGGAATTGTCATCGCTGGTATTGCGCTCATTGAAGGAAGACGCCGAAGCCTACCTGGGCGAGGCGGTCACCGAGGCGGTCATCAGTGTGCCGGCCTACTTCAACGATAACCAGCGCCACGCCACCAAGCAGGCCGCCGAACTGGCGGGCCTGAAAGTGGAGCGGTTGATCAACGAACCTACCGCCGCCGCCATTGCCTATGGCCTGCACGAAAAGCAGGAAGGCCTGTTCCTGATCCTGGACCTGGGCGGCGGCACCTTTGATGTATCACTGCTGGAATTTTTCGACGGCATCATGGAAGTTCACGCCAGCGCCGGGGACAACTTTCTCGGCGGCGAAGACTTTGTCGATGCCATGGTCGACGACGTTTTACGCGAGCATTCGCTGCGTCGCGATGACCTGAAGCCCAACCTGCTGCAACAGCTTTACCTGCAGATGGAAGGCGCCAAGCGCAAACTGGGCCCGGCCGACCAGACCCTGTCCCTGGAGCTGGGCGACAAGACCGTGGAGCACGTGGTCACCAGCGACTGGTTTACCCGGGTCAGCACGCCGCTGCTGTTGCGCGCCAAGCACCCCATCGAGCGGGCGCTGCGCGATTCCAGCACCCACCCAAGCAAGATCGACGATGTGGTGCTGGTGGGCGGCTCTACCCGGCTGGCCATTTTCCGTTCCACCGTGGGCAAGATGTTCGGCCGCCTGCCGTCCTGCCACCTGGACCCGGATACCGTGGTGGCCATGGGCGCGGCAATCCAGGCCGGCCTGATGATGCGTAACGAAGCTCTGGACGATGTGGTGCTGACCGATGTGTGCCCCTACACCCTGGGCACCGGGGTGATCAATCGCGACAACAGCAAACTGGGCGACTATTTCATGCCCATCATCGAGCGTAATTGCGTGGTTCCCGTGAGCATTGCCCGGCAGGTATGCACTGCCTACGACGACCAGACCGAACTGACCATCAAGGTCTACCAGGGCGAAAGCCGCTACGTGGAAAAGAATGTCTTTCTTGGCGAATTGAATGTGCGGGTGCCCAAAGACCCGCGAGGCGAGCAAGCGGTGGATATTCGCTACAGTTACGACATGAACGGTTTACTGGAAGTGGACGTGACGGTGGAATCCACCGGCCAGGTCCACAGCCACCTGATCGAACACGCCCCGGGCGCCCTGAGTGACGAGCAAAAACAGGCCGCCCGGGAAAAACTCG
>NZ_LWEZ01001775.1:0-1900 GCF_001634945.1 Alcanivorax sp. HI0044 | reverse complement strand
CTCCAGGGCATGATCAATCCACCCCAGCCCACCGAGCTTTTCCGGGTTCATGCCGAACCCTACGCCAAAACCGGTTTTCGACACCCAGATATGCTGGGCGGACAGATAACTGTCCAGATCAAAGCCCTTGGCAATGGGATTATCCCGGTTGAGCAAACAGGAAAACGAATCCTTCCACAGGCTCACCTGGTGAAACGACCCCGGAATTTCGTTAAAGCGGTTTACCGCCATATCGACCCGGCCCTGCTCCATGTCCTGGTAGCTCACATCCGACGGGGTCAGGAAATCCAGCACCACATTGGGGGCCTCGGCGCGCAGGCGACGAACAATATGCGGCACCAGGGTGGCTTCCGCATAATCGCTGGTCATGATCCGGAACACCCGGCGACTGTCCGCCGGCTGGAACACATCCTCGGGCGTGAACAACTGCTCCGCCTGGGAAAGAATTTGCCGCACCAGGGGCCGCAGCTCCTGTGCACGTTCCGTGGCGGTCATGCCATCGCTGGTACGAATCAACAACGGATCACCAAACAACTCACGCAACCGCTTCAGGGAATTACTCATCGCCGGCTGGGTAATCCCCAGTTGCTCGGCTGCCCGGGTCACATTCTGCTCACGCAGAAGCACATCCAGATACTTGAGCAGATTCAGGTCTGCCGCACCAATATTCATTAAGTGAATAGCCGCCAATTTTTATATCAGTAGTATCAATTGTAGCACTGCCTGATACTCACTGGCACCGTGCACCAGATCACACAGGCACGACGATTCTCCGTGTAAAAAAACTTTTACTTAGCCTAGTGTTAACCGTGTCTCTATTTCGCCATTACTGGCACGCTGCCAGTATCGCCTGGAGGCAAAAAAATGCGTAAGGTCTAAAGCTTGTGTCCAGATAACAGCACAGCCTGCTCTGTTGTCATAGGCCGGCCAGCCTCACTCGCCAGCCCCATGTAAGCAGGCGTGATTCAGAGGTTACTATGACAAGCAACGCAACCACGCGAACCGAGAAGTTCGTGGTTCGTTTTCCCTGCGGTATGCGAAACGAGGTCGCGCAAGCGGCCAACCACAGCCATCGCAGCATGAACGCGGAAATTATTGCCCGGCTGGAACATAGCCTGAAGAACTGGCCGCATACCCTGCCCCATGGCGAAGCAGCGGTGCCGCAAGGCGGCGAAGAAGCTTTCCTGCTGGAGCGCTTTCGCCAACTGCCACAGGGGAAACAACAGGCACTGTTGGCGCTGTTGGATTAGATTCACCGTGCAGGGCTAACCACAATCGTCCTTTTGTCCTTACAATACACCGCTGGCCACCTGCCCATTATCGATATGACAGTACTTTGCACTATGATGTAGTGCATGCTGCTCACGCACGCAGTCACCGATTCATGGACGGAAAGGAGCCTTTACGGCCGTGACCGCAAACCAGAACCATACCCCACTGCCAACCGGCAGCGATATTACGTTACCGTGGCACCTGCGCCTGCCCAAACCGCTGGAAAAGGATTTTCGCCTCTATTTCCGGGCAAGCGTGGCCAAAGTCATGCCCTGGGCGTTGGCACTGGTGGCGTTCCTGATTGTCTCCGCCATGTTTATCGAGTCGCGAATTTCTCCTGACGTTCTCAACATGTCCTGGCGCCCGCGGCTTTTCACCTTGATGCTCACCGGCGGCTGTCTGGTATTAATCCGCAAGCCACAATGGCGTAACTGGCTCCACGAAGCCACGCTGGTACTGGCATTCGCCATTGCCCTTACCGGCAATTATCTAGGGGCCATAGTCGAGCACCCCCTGGCCTACACCTTCTTTTTCCACACCCCACTGGCTATCCTGATGATCTGCATCCTGATACGGGTGCCATTCTATGCCGCACTGATTAGCTCCGTGGTAATGATTGGCTGCATGA
>NZ_LWEZ01001774.1:0-1100 GCF_001634945.1 Alcanivorax sp. HI0044 | reverse complement strand
TTATCGGAATAACGGATCAGCTTCTCGGACACTTCCGTGCCGATGTTCACCTGCGCTTCCTTGGTGGAGCCACCAATGTGCGGGGTGAGGATCACGTTATCGAATTCGCGCAACGGGCTGACGAACTCGTCGTCGTTACCCTTGGGCTCTTCCGGGAACACGTCGATGGCGGCGCCCAGCAGGTGGCCGTCTTTCAGGGCCGCCGCCAGCGCGTCGATATCGACGACTTTGCCGCGGGCGTAGTTGATCAGGTAGCCCTTGGGCTTGATCGCGCGGATCTGCTCTTCCTGAATCATCCAGCGGGTGTCGGCGGTATCCGGCACGTGCAGGCTGACCACATCGGACTGGGCCAGCAGGTCGGTGAGCGTGCCCACCTGTTCCGCGTTGCCCAGCGGCAGCTTGGGCACCACGTCGTAGAACTTCACCTTCATGCCCATGGACTCGGCCAGCACACTTACTTGCGCACCGATGTTGCCGTAACCCACGATCCCCAGGGTCTTGCCACGGATTTCGTAGCTGTCCTTGGCAGACTTCAACCACCCGCCACGGTGGGCCGACGCGTTCTTCTCGGGAATGCCGCGCATCATGTTGATGGTGTGGGCAATCACCAGCTCCGCCACGGAGCGGGTATTGGAGTAGGGCGCGTTGAAGACCGGGATACCACGCTTGAGAGCGGACTTCAGGTCCACCTGGTTGGTACCGATACAGAAACAGCCGACGCCAATCAGTTTTTCCGCCGCCTCGAACACCTCGTCGGTGAGCTGGGTGCGCGAACGAATGCCGACAAAATGGGCATCCTTGATTTTGGCAGTCAGGTCATCCCCGGTAAGCGCAGTGGGCAGCAGCTCCACATTGGAGTAACCGTTCGCTTTCAGGTTCTCCACGGCGTTTTCGTGGATGCCCTCGAGCAGGAGAACGCGGATCTTATCCTTCTCAAGAGAAGTATCGGCCATGATTCTGTCTCGGTAGCCTGTGAAATGGGCGCGTATGTTAACATAGCGCGCTCAAATTGAGAGCAACCCATGCTGTACTTCTGTTCAAGTCAGCATGAAGCCGTTTCAAGCCCCCGGTTAGACCCGTTCAGGAGACCTGTTGATGAC